>CAMBSB010000084.1 GCA_945870155.1 Paludibacter jiangxiensis
GACATACATATTTCATTTCCGGTTGGCAGAGTTGAATATATGGCGCTTCGTCCTTGCTCATTTAATGAGTTTTTAAGTGCAATGGGCGAAACCGAATTGCAAAAAGCCCACGTTGCAGGTGCGATACCCGAAGCTATTCACACAAAGGTGATGCAATTATTTAACAACTACACATTGGTTGGTGGCATGCCCGAAGTGGTTAGTCATTATGCTCAGCACAAAGATTTGGTTGCCCTCAGAGCTTTGTACGAAGCCCTGCTTATTGGATATAAAGACGATGTGGAAAAGTACTCTAAAAAACACACAACCACATCCATCGTTCGGTATATTTTACAATATGGATGGGATTTTGCAGCTCAGCGTATTACTTTGGGGTCGTTTGCAGGGTCTTCGTATCAAGCGCGGGAGATGGGTGAAGCATTCCGTATGCTTGAAAAAACAATGTTGCTGGAATTGGTTTATCCCACTGTGAATACTACGCCTCCCATGCATCCTCAACAGCGGAAGTCACCCAAACTATTGTGGTTGGATACTGGTTTGCTGAATCATTTTGTAGGTGTGCAGAAAGAAGTATTTGGTGCCAATGATATAATAGATGCCTGGCGTGGGCACATTGCTGAGCATATTGTAGCACAAGAATTGTTAGCTTCAGGTTTTAGTGTTCTGGCTAAGCGAAATTTTTGGGTAAGAGATAAAAAAAGGTGCTGATGCCGAAGTTGATTTTGTAATTCAAATCGACAACAACATCATACCTATCGAGGTTAAAGCCGGGCATAACGCTAAACTAAAGTCTTTACACATTTTTATGGATAATGTAAACCACCATACCGCTATTCGAGTGTGGTCAAAGCCATTCTCTATTGACAATGTAGTTACATATTCCGGCAAGGAATTCATGCTATACAACATTCCTTTCTATTATGTATCAAATATTGAAAAAATATTAGCGTTGAAATAAATTATAAATGATATTTTAATTAAATATTCAAAGTCAAAAAGGTGGATTATTTAAATAACACGACTCCAAATTAACAAATACTGCCATGCGCTGTGTGTCTAATTGTATTTAGTATAATTTAGAGTAGAGCAGTCCGTTCCTGCCTGAGAATTACTATAGTGTTTACCTCGACTAAGAAAACTACATATTCTATTTACGCCTTACACTGCTAGATAAACATTTGAAAACATGCCCAACAGGTACAAGTGAAACATTAAACAGTATTCAAACGCCGTTTAAACAGGGTTCAGGTTTAGTTTAATAATTAGTTTTTTAAGGTAGAGTTTTCACCCACGCTGAGTTTTTATAAATAAAAATGGCTTAGAGTGGGAGTAATTTTTTTAAATCCGAAATTTGTTGAAAGTTTTTTTCAACAACCCATTTGTATTAAAATGCATATCACTATTTTTATTGTACAGGTTGAGTAACTATCTGCAAATAAACCGGATAAGCTTTTACCTCAGATTTAACTATTAATTTTGATATCTACTTTCCTTTATTCGAAAACATACTACATGGCGATTTAAACCCCCTGCCGTTTACCAATTCCTAATAGCTTATCGGGCGATAATCTACTTTTTTATTTATTCTTTCAGTCAGCTTCCGACCCAACATTGGTTTCAACCAGTCAATAGTTGGGATCTTTAATGCCGTTGAATAGTTATTGAACTTTTTTACCCATTTCCACCTTTTTGATGCTGCGAAGGCGACTTGCCAAAGAATTCGGAGAAGCTGCTCGAAAAATAAGACTGCGAATTATAACCAACGGCATAAGCCACTTCCGAGACTGTGAGGTTGGTGGTGTTGAGCAATGCAGCGGCATGATTCATGCGAATGGTACGTATCAAATCCACCGGAGTTTGGTCTATAATGCCTTTCATTTTACGGTGGAGTTGTGCACGGCTGATTTTCAACTCTTTACTTATCATTTCTACGCTCAATGCCGGATTGTCCATGTTGGCTTTGATAATATCAAAAACTTTTTCCATCAGTCTGTCGTCGGCCGAAGTGAGTACGCCGCTTTCTATTTCCCAATTAATGGAGTTGCTGAACTTCTTTTTCAGTTTCTGACGTTGTTCGAGCAAACTTTTTATTTGCGAACGGAGCAAACTCATATTGAAGGGCTTGGTAATATAAGCTTCAACGCCCAGATCTATGCCCACAATTCGGTCTTCCATTTCTGACTTGGCTGTGAGGATAATGATGGGGATGTGACTCGATTCGATATCCGATTTCAGATGTTTACAAAGCTCTATACCATCCATATTGGGCATCATTACATCGGTAATAATGAGGTCAGGAGTTTTTGAGTGCACTTTTTCCATAGCGGTAATTCCGTCGATTGCCTCAATGATTTTATAGTCTGATTTTAGCTCTACATTCAGCATGGTTCGCATATCGATATTGTCATCCACAATAAGCAGCAATGGCTTATTAGCAGTTATTGACGATTGTATTTCTTCGTTATTCACCTGTGTCTCTTTCTCGGGAGTTACAGTAATTTTTTGCACTCCGGTTTTCTCAGTGTTATCAATTAATTCTGCTTGATTTGTTTCGGTACTTCTGTTTGCATCGCCCAATTGCAGATACAAACTAAAGGTTGAGCCTTCGTTGAGTTCACTTTTTACACTAACTATACCTTTGTGCAATTCCATTATGTTTTTAACCAGATTAAGCCCTATGCCCGAGCCAACATGTTGTTTGTCCGTTTCGCTATATTGATAATATCGGTCAAAAATTTTGCTGGTTACTTCGGCGGGCATGCCTTTTCCGGTGTCGGTAACATGAATAACCACATAGTCAGTTCCCTGATGATTTTCAAAATCAGTTGAAACGGCAATGTATCCTTTTTCAGTAAATTTTACTGCATTTGAAATAATATTGTAAATGCATTTGTCGAGCATATCGGGGTCGAACCACACTTTTGTATCTTCAATTTTATTCTCGAATGTGAGTTCAATGTTTTTTTGCATGGCCACATCAGTAAATGTACCCAGTATGTCTTTAACAATGGTGGAAACAGAAATTAGTTTTGCATGCACTTTCATTTGTCGCATATCTAATTTGCGAAGGTCAAGTATTTGATTGATAAGATGTAGCAGTCGTTCCGAGTTTTTGCGGATGATAGATAGCAATTGTATTTTTTCATCGTTCGTTTCTTTTTGCATTAAGCGTTCAAGTGGCGACGAAATAAGAGTTAGCGGTGTACGGAATTCGTGCGAAATATTGGTAAAGAAAATTAGTTTCGATAAGTATATTTCTTCCTGTTTTTTTATCTCCAGTTCTTTTATTCGCTCCTTGTCTTTTTTCAGATTTTTGTTTTTAAGGTATTGAAATGCGTAATACAGAGCGGTTCCGAGCAATAACCAATATATGATAGTTGCCCACCACGATTTCCAGAAAGGAGGATGTACAACAATAACCAATTTAGTTTCTTTGCTGTCCAATGTTCCGTTTGCTTGTCCGGTTTTCAGGTGTAAAGTATATTTCCCGGGCGCAAGGTTCGTGTATGTTACCGATCGGCTTCCGGCAGGTAAGTTACGCCATTTTGTGTCGAACCCGTTCAGGTACGATGAAACTATGAGTTTTTTACCTGCAAAATATTCAGGAGTTGAGAACTCGATAGTAATACTTTTATCGGAATAACTCAAATCAATTTCACTCATGTAACTTAGCGCTTTAGGCAAAATTACCCTGCCGTTTACTTTACGGTTGATAAGTACTTGTAGATCATATAATTTTAAATCGGTGAGAATTATTGTATTAACCGGTTTAGTGTTGTTAACCATATCCGACCTAAAAATATTTATACCTTTGGTTCCCCCAAAAAAAACTTCACCTTGCGGGCTTAAACGGTAAGATCCCGAATTAAATTCGTCGCTTTGCAAACCATCCTGCATATTGAATGATTTTACCGTGTGATTTTGGGTGTTAAAACACGAAATTCCCTGATTGTCACTTATCCACAAACTGTTTTTCCCGGTAAACACCAAACCTTTTATGCGGTTGCTTATTAAATCGTTATCAGTTGTAAAAACCTGTATATCTCCATTTTGGGGATTCAAGCAGTTCAGTCCATTATCAGTCCCAAACCAGATATTACCATTATTATCGGCAGCAATAGAGTGTATCATATTGTTGCTCATTTTGCTGTTTGTTTGTGTATTATAATTGGTGAATTTGCCATTTTCTACAGTTAAACAGCTCAACCCATACACTGTGCCTATCCACAATCGACCCTTCTTGTCGAAATAAAGTTTATTTACCCAATTGTTTATCAGGCTGTTATGGGCATTTGTTTGCAAATAATTGGTAAAGGTTTTCGTGTTTTTTTCAAAACAACTAACACCACCACCATGTGTACCAACCCAAATTTTGCCATCTTGAGATTGAGTAATTGTCCTAACATTGTTGCTTCGAAGTCCTCCTGCTGTGTTTTCGGTATTGTAGGTAGTAAAACGACCCGAGAAACTCTCCATAACAGATATTCCGCCGGTATATGTTCCCACCCAGGTATTCTGTTCGTTATCCACAAAAACATCGAGCGCAGCATTGTCGGGAAGCGACGATTTGTCAGTAGCACTATGTAGGAATTGTTTTTTAAAGTTATTTGCACGGTTAAAAATAATCAAGCCGCCTCCATCCGAACCCATCAATATATTTTGATTGTTATCTACAAAAATTCCATTGATACAGTCGTGAAAGGGCGTATCGTCAAAATTGCGATAGGTTTGAAAACCCGCATTACTCTGTTTAATCAGGCAAATACCAAGAGTAGGAATTCCAATCCAAATATTATTTTGCTTGTCATTGTAAATGGAATGAACGCGACTTTTGCGAAGTTCGTAAAAACGTTCAACGAAAACAGGATGGTGATAAACAGTTTGATTTAAGGTGTTGTAAACAATTAATCCATCGCCATCGGTACCAAGCAAGAGATTGTTTTGAGCATCCTGATTTAAACTGAAAATTATTTTAGAAGGAATTTTTGAGTTTACATTTTCCAATGTTATAAATTTATCTGTCAACCCATCGTATTTTACAAGACCAATTTTCAAAATACTGCAATAAATGGTGTTATTTGCCGATTTAATAAGACGAAGCACCTGATTGGATGGGAGCGCTCCGTTTTCGCGGTTATAGTGTTTTACTGTGTTTGACTGTGGATTGTACACCGATATGCCTTTGTCGGAGGATGCAAACCAGATATTTCCCTGCCCGTCTTCGGCAATATCAGTGACAATATTGCTGCTAATTGATAATGGATTGTTTGGTTGAAAATAAAAATGTTTGTTTGCTAACGAATTATGACTAATCATAACTGCGCCATGTATGGAGGTCGACAACCAAATATTGTTCCTGCTATCCTGAAAAATCTTTTCAATTTTTACTGCCTTCTTTTTAAGCTCATCTAATTTTAGGTCTACTGAATGGAAAAGGTTTAGCTCTTCGTCGTACACCTGACAACCTTCGTAAGTACCTACCCATATTTTTCCACTTTTGTCGCATAGTAAACTAACCACACTGTTGTTTATTAATTTCGACGAATCGGCACTGTTATTTTTAAATGTTTTAAAACGCAAACCATCATATTTACTCAGTCCTTCTTCGGTGCCTATCCAAATAAAACCATTTTTATCCTGAGTAATACTCGTAACAATCGAATTGCAAAGCCCATCTTCAGTAGTTTTTATTACAGAGCTCGAAATACGAAATACTCCAAAACTATGGAAAACGAATATCTGAGCAACAAAAAAAAGAATTGACTTTTTCATTTTTATCAATATTGAATTAACTGTAGATTAACTTACATACAAATATATATATTATTTATAGCAGTGCAAAAAGGAGAATATTCATTTATGTATTATTTCATTTGATTTTGTAACAAAAGAATTAGTTTAGACGATATTGAAAATAATAATTACAAATTCGAACATGAGTTTATTATCAGATAGTCTATTTTTGCCCAGCAAATAATTAAAAGTAAAACAATCAACTAATAAATGCGTATGACAAAAACATGACAGACTTAAATTAATGTATTAAAATCATTTTAAAATCAAAACTCGAAACGGTTGTTCTAGATATATTATAAATGAATTCGAAAACAACAATTAATTAACCCCAAAAAAATAATTTTTATGAGAAAAGCATTTCTTTTGCTATTATTTATCGGGCTTTACTCTACAGTTTTCTCTCAAACCAATGTAAAGGGAAAAGTAATAGATAAAAGCACGAAAGAATCGTTGCCAGGTGCTACGATCAAAGCCGATGGAGCAACCATTGGAACAGTTACAAATGAAAACGGTGAATTTGATCTTGTTGTGCCAAAAGGCAGTCAATCACTTTTAGTATCTTTTATTGGCTACAAGCCACAAAAAGTTTCAGTTAAATCTAACCTTACAGTTGAACTTGATCCCGACAATCTAAATCTCGACGAAGTGGTGGTAGTAGGTTATGGTGTTATGCGCAAAAGCGACATGACAGGTAGTGTAGCCAAAGTAAATGTGGAAGACTTACGCAAAGTAACTTCTATAGATGCAGCCAAAGCCATTCAGGGCAGATTAGCCGGTGTAAATGTAATGTCGAATTCCGGTAGTCCGGGTTCAGGCGTGAAAATCCGTATTCGTGGTATTGGTACCATTAATAATTCGGATCCGCTTTTTGTTGTCGATGGTTTCCCCATGGGCGATATCAGCCACGTAGCATCTACCGATATTGAAAGCATGGAAGTATTGAAAGATGCTTCGGCTACTGCTATTTACGGTTCGCGTGGAGCCAATGGTGTTATCCTTGTAAAAACACGTTCAGGATCAAAAGCTAGTAAGTTTGAAGTGAATGCAAGTGTAACTACAGGTATTTCGGAAGTAACCAAACGATTGGAACTGGCCGATGCTACCGAATTTGCCAATGCACGCAAATCAATAGGTATGACCGATGATATTATCAACTACGTACTTGAACAACAAGCTGCAGGTAATTACCTGAAAGGAACTAACTGGCAAGACGAAATTTACCGTCAGGGAAGCAATTCCCGCTACAATGTAGGCATACAAGGAAATACCGAAAGTTATGCTTACGACCATGGAGTAACCCTATCGACCGAAAAGGGAGTTGTAAAAGGTACTCAACTTGATAAGTTTATGTTCCATTCAAATAACAACCTGAATTTGACGAAAAAGATTAAAATGGGTATGAATTTTAATTATGTTCGTTACGAAAAACCGGGCGACAGAGGTGATTTCTACAGTGGAACCATTCCCGGAGCATTACGTTCCGATCCTATTTCTGCTGCATGGGATAGCTATACCAATTTTTATGGCGAAGTATATTATTCGCAAGCTGCAACAAATCCTGCATTGTCAATTTATTTAGGAGAAAAACAAAAAAGTATTGGCAATAGAATGATGGGTAACTTTTACTTACAGTTCGACGATTTATTCGTTAAAGGTTTATCATTCCGCTCTCAATTTGGTAGTATTATGGATTTTAATGATAACAAATCATATAGTCCGAAATACTTCATCACACCAACACAGAAAAATGACGATGCTACCCTTAATCAAAATCGTGGCTACGGTATGAATTGGGTGAATACCAATTATTTTGCCTACAATGCAAAGCTTGATAAATTAAATATCAACACCACACTGGGTATGGAATTGCAAGCCAATAAATGGTCAGATATTTGGGCGACTGGTTACGATGTGCCTGAGACTGCAAGTTTACAATATCTGGGTGCTCGCAAAGATGCGGTTAAATTTAATTTGGGTGGTGGACAAAGCGAAAGCCGTTTGCAATCAGGATTTTTCCGTGGTAACTTCTCTTGGGATAATAAATATGTGTTAACAGGAACAGTACGTGCTGACGGTAGTTCAAAATTTACGAAAGAAAACCGCTGGGGTTATTTCTCATCATTTGCAGGTAGCTGGAATGTACATAACGAGTCGTTTATGTCTGATTTAACTACTATTTTACCCATGTTGAAAGTGCGTGCAGGCTGGGGACAAGTTGGAAATCAGGGTAGTGCCGGAAATTTCGACTATGTGTCGAGTGTAAATGGTGGTTATATGTATGCTTTAAATGGTTTGCCTGTAGAAGGAGCTGTACAGCAACAATTGGCTAATACCGAATTGAAATGGGAAACAGCAGAGCAAATGAATGTTGGAATTGATTTTGGAATGTTCGATAACAAATTCACAGGAACTGTTGACTATTTTATCAGAAATACAAACGATATGATTCTTTCGAAACCCATACCAATGTATGCCGGAAAGAAAAAACCTGCTGTAAATGCCGGTGCCATGCAAAACAAAGGGATAGAGGTAACATTAAATTACGCTCAAAATAAAGGTGATTTTAAATACGATGTGGGAGTCAATTTTACATTTATCCAAAATAAAATTACCAGTTTAGCAGGCGGAGATCCTATTCGTAGTGGTGGTGCTGGTCGCTTAGGCAATACTACTAAAACTGAAGTAGGTAAAGAAATAGCTTATTTTTATGGATACAAAACTGATGGATTGTTTAAAACTCAGGAACAATTGGATGCCTATAAAAAAGAAAATGTGGCTATTCAACCCAATGCAGGTTTAGGTGATGTGAAGTTTCTTGACCTTAACGACGATGGTAAAATTACTGAATTGGACATGACCTATTTAGGCAGTGCAAGTCCATTATTCACCGGAGGTTTCAATGTAAATATGTCGTACAAAGGTTTTGATATGGTGCTTTTTGTAGCCGGTTCTTATGGCAATGAAATAGTAAATACTATGCGTCAGACTTTGTATAACTCCAAAATGTTCGAATGTAATATCAGTCGCGATATGGCAGTAAATTCATGGACACCGGAGAATCCGACATCAAATGTTCCTCGTTTGAATGCAGCTGACTTGAATAAAAACACCGAAAACTTTTCGGACTTGTATGTTGAAGATGGTTCATACTTACGTTTGAAAAACTTACAACTTGGATACTCGTTACCAACTTCTGTTATAAATAAAATTGGTGTTAAAAACCTTAGAATTTATGCTACTGTTGATAACCTGCTTACACTTACCAAATACTCCGGTTTAGATCCTGAACTTTTCGGATTATATGGCAACTCATTATCTTATGGTGTTGATATGGTTACTTATCCACAACCACGGACTTTCTCTCTTGGATTAAATATAACATTATAAAATTACAGATAGAATATGAAAAAAACAATTAATATTTTACTGTCGGCAGTCCTGACAATTGGATTATCTGGCTGTAGCGATTTCCTTGAATTAAAACCTCAGGGGTCAGAAAATAGTGCGAATTTCTTCGAATCGCAAGAAAACGGTGTTCGTGCAATTATTGGCATTTACGATATGCTTCAACTTGATGAGGGAGCTGGTCCTGATGGACAATGGATGGGTCACCACCACGATTTTATTATGAGTGATATCCGAAGCGATGATGCTGAAAAAGGAAGTAACGATGGCGATTACGGTGCTATGTGGGAAATGGTAGGTTATACCATGACACCTCAAATAGGTTTTGCAAGTGATTTCTGGATTCATGGTTTTTGGGGAGTGTCGCGCACAAATTATGCGTTGGATAATCTTCCAAATGTAAGCTGGAATCCTGCTGTTCGCGACCGTCTTATTGGCGAAGCTTCATTTCTTAGAGCTTATTATTACTGGTATTTGGTTCGCACTTATGGCGGTGTACCTTTATTTACAAGTTCGGTAAAACCTTCCGATTTTGGTAAAGTAAAACGTGCTACTTTGAACGAATGTTATACTCAGATAGCAAAGGATTTGCAAAAAGCAATTGAGCTGCTACCCGAAAAGGGTTCTATTCCGACTGCAGAAACAGGTCGTGCTTCAAAAGGAGCTGCCCGAGCATTGCTCGCTCGCATTTATATGTATCAAATTGGTACCGATATAGCCAGTACAACTACCTGGCAACAAGTGTATGACCAAACAAATGCCATTATCACATCGGGTGAATATGCATTGGTTCCAAACTACGCTACACTATGGGAAACTGAAAACAAAAACAATGTGGAATCGGTATTTGAAATTCAATTTGGTGTTGGTGCTACCGATGGAGCTCCTGGATCAATTGGAACAAACTTCTACAATTTTCAGGGAAACCGCAAAGACGATTCGGGTTGGGGATTCAATAATCCAACACCTGATTTGGTTGAAGCATATAATGTTACCGTTACCAATGATCCACGTTTATCGTGTGTAGTATATGGCGAAAAATTCAACAACGGAATATTGTACGGTGCAAAAAAGAAATATGACCGCAACGAACAAGGATCTGATTGGTTGAACCGCAAAGCTGCCCTTCCGGTAAAACCGGCACAAGCAAAAGCAAGTAATCGCAATATTAAAGTAATTCGTTATGCTGATGTACTATTAATGCATGCTGAAGCTTGCTGGTACCTGAATAAATTTGATGAAGCCAAAGCGAAACTAAATTTAGTTCGTAACCGTGCTCGCACAAGTACCTATTGTATGGGTTATGCCGAAGGTAAAATGGATTACAGCGCTGCTCCAACTTCTGTTACGCTACCTGATATTACTTCTACAGGGAATCCATTACTTCAGGATATTTGGAAAGAACGCCGTTTAGAATTAGCTATGGAGCAAATTCGTTTTTACGACTTAGTACGTACAGGACGCTATTTTACAGCATTAGATGCTGAGAAAAATACACGTCGTGCGCCGGGAGCTACTTATGGTTTAGGTGTTAAAGCCTACAAGCAGTTTCCTGATCTGAAAGCAAACGGATTGGCAAAATCAATCGATGGACCTAACGGAAACAAAGTGCCTTTGATGCCAATTCCACAAACTGAAGTAGTAGCATGGGGAATGGAACAAAATCCGGGTTATTAATAATTTTTTAAAAAATAATTCTATGAATAAAAATATAATTCAAATAGCATTGATTGCAGCAATTTCATTTATGTCATATAGTTGTGTGGAAGAATCAGTTTTTTCTGAAGACTATGATGTCAATCTGCCAGCTGCAACAATAACCGAAGTATCTAATGATGTTCCATTTGTAGGAACACAAATAGTACTGAAAGGTGAAAATATGAAGTCAATTTCGGGTGTGGCAATAGGTGCTTACGCATTCAAAATTATCAAACAATACGATGATTCTATTCGTGTAGAATTACCTCGTCAAATTGAAGGAGGACCTATCACAATTATCAATAAATACAAGCGTCAGTTTGTTAGCAGTCAGATTATTAAACCTCAGTATTATCCTGCTACAGTAACTTCATGGCCGATTAATATCGAAAAAGGAAAGCCTTTTTTACTAAAAGGTACCAATCTTGATTTGATTAAAGAAGTAAAATTAAACGGTAAGGTTGTGGCTGTATTTGGTGCCGCAGCGCCCGATAAAGTTACATATTCTTCAGCAGGAATCGAAATGGAAATTGGCGATAAAGTGTTGATTGAGATGACACCCAGAACCGGTAATAAACAAACTTCTACTGAAATTGAAATTATCAGACCAAAAAACACTTATGTTCCAAAACAATCACTTTTGCTATTCGACTTCGATGCAGCTTACACAGCTGTTAAAGGCGATGCTGAAGGTAAAGGATATCCATTTACATATACCGCAGCTAAAGGATTTTTTGGCAATGCATTGGAAGTTACTGCTGCATCGGGTAATGGTTGGAATGGTATTTACCTGAAAGTTGAAAACGATAATGGTGGTCAGGGTTATGATTTGTCTTCGTACAACAAACCTTATATTACCATGTTGGTAAATACAAATGGTGGTCAGGGTTATGTGCAACCAATACTTACTGCAGGTGGATCAACAAATGACCGTCACTTTACCGGTGCTTACGGTTACGGCGACGACTACAAAATGAAAACCAATGGTTGGGAATGGCGTTCGTACGACCTTGTAAAAATGGGTTTCCCTGTTGTGAAAGGTAAATTAGACAAAATTGGTATTCAGTTCCGTGGAGGTAATGTAAATGGTTCTCCATTTTATATTGCAGTGGATCAGGTAATGATTACCGATGGTCCTGTAACTCCAACGCTTATTTGGGATGCTGAAGCTGCAGGTGGTGGCGATTTGCCAATTACTTTCAATGGTGGAACTGGTTTAACAGGCAATTATCAGGGCGATAAATACGCTTCTTATAAGTATACAGTTGGAAGCGATAGCTGGTCTTGGTTAGGTAATATCATGAGTGTTGGTGGACTTAAATTAGATCCAGTTGCTTATGCAAATGGTATTTACATCAACTTCCTTGTTAACACAGGAAATACCGAAGGATATGCCGGAATTCAATTAGTACAGGGCTCTAATAAATTGGCTAATCAAAAATTAGACCCGGCTTATGGCGACAATTATAAGTTCCGTAAAACAAACGGAAATTGGGAGTGGCGCTCTATGAAATTTGATGTCAGCTCTTGGGATGTTTGGGGTGGCTCTGCGGCTGCTTTCGATATCACGAAAGACTTTACATTAAGTTTCTATGCTCGTGGTGGAAATATTGCAAGTGGAGTGAATGCTCAATTGCACATGGATTATTTCATATTCACTACTGTGCCTCTTGATCCAAAATTAATATCTGAATAAAAAAGTTTTTTATAAGAAAGTGCTGCATGTTTAGTTAGATTTCTATGCAGTACCTCAAAGAAAAGGTTGTGTTTGTTAAATCCCCTCCGGAGAAATCCGGAGGGGGTTATTATTCAATTTTCAACATGAAACCATCAATTTATTTTTTCTTGTCGTTCTTTTTTATTTCTTATTATAGCTTTGCTCAACTACCTTTAAATTATAAAGGTAAACCCTATCACGATTCAATTGTACGTAGCTGTCCTCAAACAATACCGGGTAGAGTAGAATTGGCATATTACGATTTTGGTGGCGAAGGCATTGCTTATCATGATATTACACCAGAAAATGAAGGAGCGAAATTGAACCATGAAGTGCACGATTACGGTAGTCATTGGCGACCGGGCATTGAAGCTTATACTGCTTTTTTCAGAGAAAACGAAGGTGTGGATATAAGTTACACCAAAGATTGGGCTGATTTTAATCACCCGAATAAAGTTGACCCCAAAGTAAACCAGCTTTATATTGGTTGGCAGGATGATGGCGAATGGACAAACTACACAGTGAAAGTAATAAAACCGGGGAAATACCGGATAATTACTATTTATGGAAACAAAGACAATAAATCGGAACTTTGGCTCAATGGAGCAAAAGCTACCACATTAGTATTGCCCGAAGATACGGGAAACTGGCATTACTGGACTCAGGCCACAGTTGGCGAAATAACATTCCCAAAATCAGGTTTAAACCTAATCACTTTAAAATATAACAAGGGAGCAAATCTGGCTTTTCTTGACTTTTTACTTGTAGAAGAGTTTACTTCTAATTAAACTACAAATTTGAAATCAACCATGAGATATACTATACTGGTCATTATTAGCTTTATATATACTTCCGCTTTTGCACAAACTACATTTCGTACCGTTGCACCTACAAATGGTATGACCATACCCAACAACATGCCCACACTTGCCTGGGAAAAAATTAAGTGCGATAGTTTCGAACTTTGGTTAGACAACCGAAAAGTGGAAATTGTTCCTGCAACCCGAAATGCTTTTGTGCCATTCCCATTGTCGTTTGGTAAACATAGCTGGCAGGTTATTGCAATACAAGGCAAAACCAGAATTAGTTCTACAACAAGTTCATTTACAATTGACGATGCACCGCTTGCGGAACTTCCTCATGGTGCACAATTACTTCGTAGTGGTTGGAAAGTAAAATCGTCGGTCGAAGTGGGTATGAATGGTGCTCAGCTTTCGAAAAATGGTGTAAATACCAAAAACTGGGCTGCCACATCTCTTCCTGCTACTGTTTTGACCGCTTTGGTTCGCAATGGTATTTATCCAAATCCATACACAGCGTTAAACAATATGCGCATTCCTGACAGCAACGACGAGTATAACAAAGAATATAATTTATTAAAATACAGCCATATAAAAGGAAAAAATCCATGGAAAAATGCCTATTGGTTTCGCAATGAATTTGTAGTTCCAAAAACATTTAGTGGAAAAAACCTGTGGCTTACTTTCAGCGAAATAAACTACAAAGCGCAAATCTGGCTCAATGGAAAATTAATTGCAGATACTGCTGAGATAATTGGAATGGAACGCAGTTTCAGATTGAAAGTAAACAACTATCTGAAAAAAGGGGCTGTCAACTGTTTGGCTATTGCTATTTTTCCTGTCGAAAATCCCGGAAAACCGGCTATTGAACCTATTATGCCACTCTCCGACCCCGGCCAAAATATGGGCGACGGACGCATTGCCACTAGTTATACCAAATGGGACACCATGGGCTGGGACTGGCAACCTGCTGTGCGCGACCGCGACATGGGTATAACCGAAGATGTGTTTCTTTCGGCTACCGACGACATTGAATTGGAGAAATTGTATGTCACTTCGGATATTAGTTTGCCCGATACTACCAATGCGGCTTTAACTGTTTCTGTTGAATTGAAAAATAATGGTTCTACTCCTCAAAATGGCATTGTCACTATTAACATTACAAATGGAAAAGACATTATCGCTTTCGATGAAAAGTATAGTTTAGCGGCTAATACAACTAAATCTTTTGCTTGGACTCCTAAAACAACAGCTGCATTGAATGTACGCAATGCAAAACTGTGGTGGCCTGCCGGTTATGGCGCCCAAAATCTTTACAACATACAGGTAAGTACTCAAACGCAATCGGGGCAAAACTCTTCTATCAGCGATGTGTTTGGCATTCGTCGTGTTGATACTTATATTGGTAAAAATGAACGCGTTTACAAAATAAATGGTAAAGAAATTTATCCCAAAGGTGGCAATTGGGTGATTGACATGATGCTCAATTGGACTGCTTCGCGCTACGAAAGGGAGATAATGCTCACTAAAAATGCCAACCTGAACATGTTACGTGTATGGGGACCCACAGGAGTTGCTCCAAAAGCATTTTACCGTGCTGCCGACAAGCATGGCATCCTGATGTGGCAGGATTTTCTGAACGATTTTTGGGGAACTTATAAGAACACACCGGGCTATCAACCTGAAATAAAGCTTTTCGAGAATGCTTCTATTCAGATTGTTGAAAAACTGCGCAACCATCCCTCGTTGGTGATTTGGTGTGGTGGTAACGAAGGTGTTAATCCACGCGAGGAATTACTGGTTAATTCGGTGCTTAAAAATTACGACAGCCGTGATACCCGTCATTACCTCAAGCAATCGGATGGTGATGGTTTACATGGTGGTGGTCCTTATCATACCTTAGAGCCAAAAGATTATTTTACACATAAAAAATTGCATGGTTTCAGTAGCGAAATTGGTCCAAGCGGTATTCCTGTGCTGCAAAGCATGCAAAAATTTATGCCTGAAATGGGTAAAAGCTGGATGCCCGGACGTTTTCCGCTCGATGGTGCTTGGGCTTTTCACGATGCCAACGATTGGCCTGGGGAAGATACGCGTAAATTTACTTCCTACGATACCATGCTTCGTTCGTACTACGGAGCACCCGATACAGTTGATGTAAATGCCGGAGTGGCCGATTATATTTCGAAAGCTCAAGTGGTGAATTACGATGTGTATCGTGCTTCTATTGAGTCAATCAACCGCCAACTTTGGAGTAATGCCAGTGGTATTTTGCTTTGGAAATCCAATTCGAGCTGGCCAAGCATTACCTGGCAAGTGTACGACTGGTACATGCAGGCTCATGCGGGTTATTATGGAACAAAAAAGGCCGCAGGATTACTCAATGTGCAACTCAACAGAGATAATAACTCGGTTTCATTTCTTAATCTAACTGCTGAAAACCTTCAAAATATTACAATTTCGGCTGCACTTTACGACATGAATTCGCAAAAAGCGTGGGAGAAAACTGAAACACTTTCGGTTGGAAGTAATTGTGCTGTTTTGAGTAATATTACTGTTCCTGTGTCTGAAAAAGCTCAATTTTTAAAACTGACAGTTGCTGACAAAGCAGGAAAAGTGATAACAGATAATTTTTATTGGCTGCAAAGTTTCAATAATATGAAAGTATTGCAGCAGCTTCCTGAAGCTAAACTCGTGGTGGATGCAAGCAAGCAGATAAGAGATAAAATGAATAAATATACTGTAAAAGTAAAAAATACAGGAAATGTCATTGCATTTATGTTCAACGCTAAAATTGTAGGTGCCGTTTCGCATCAAGAGTTATTGCCAACTTTGTGGAACGACAACTATATCAGTTTGTTGCCAGGCGAAAGCAAAGTGTTGGAAGCCGAAATACACAAAGAAGACCTGACCGAAAATACCATGCTTGAATTTGGTACTTTTGGCAATAATAAAACCTATTATCTCGAATTTTCAAAATAAAAAAGCATGTTTATTCAAAAAATAAAAATATTAATCTTGTTGATGATGCCGGTACTTGCTTTCGGGTCGAATGTTAGTTCGCTGAATGGAACTGATTGGCGCATACAACAAGCTCAGTTTGTGTATCAAATGCCAACTCAAATTTCATCAGCTTCGTTTAATGATGTTGGTTGGTTAAAAGCGAAAGTTCCGGGCACAGTGCTCGAACCTTATATAACAGCAGGAGTCTATCCTGACCCGTATTTTGCTGACAATATGAATGCTATTCCTGATGAATTTTTTTCGGGTAATGACTTTTGGTATCGCAAAACAATTGGCAAAATAAACTTTCAAGCAGGCAAAAGATATTTCATTAATTTCAAAGGAGTTAACTGGAAATCGGATATTTATTTTAATGGAAAACTGCTTGGAAAAATTAACGGAGCTTTTCAACGTGCCGATTTTGAAGTTACGGATCTAATTACTTCAAACGGTGAAAATGTGTTGGCAGTTTTGGTTCACCATATCGAAAATTGGCAGCCGGGCAAAGGAAAAGTTACCCGAAAATATTTGGGAGCTCCAACTACCAATGGTGATGTTTCGGGATTGGATAGTCCGGCTTTTTTGGCTGCTTCAGGATGGAACTGGTTGCCAATAATTAGAGGGCGTAATACCGGAATCTGGAACGATGTAACCCTGGCAGAGTGTGGAAATGTGAGCATTCACGATGCATGGATTAGCTCGAAACTGGCATTGCCTGATACCACCAAAGCAACTTTACTTGTTAAAACGACACTAAAAAATCATTCTAATACAGATGTAAACGGTATACTGAAAGTGAGTTTTGCTGGTAACACAATTTCCTTGCCTACGAGTATCAAGGCTGGTCAGTCAAAAGAAATTGAATTAAACGCAAAGCAATTTAAAGAACTGAATATCAAAAACCCAAAACTCTGGTGGCCAAATGGTTATGGAGCTCAGTATTTGTACGAAGCAACCTTGAGTTTTGTTGAGAACAATGTGCAAACTGATGAACATCAGTTTAAATTTGGAATAAGAGATATATCATCTAAAATAAAAAACAATATTCTGTTTTTATATTGCAATGGCGTACGCATTTTGGTGCGTGGTGGCAACTGGGGTTTACCCGAGGCCATGTTGCAATGCGACGATGCTGGCTACGACTTACGCGTGCGTTTGCACAAAGAAGCTAACTTCAACATGATTCGTAATTGGGTGGGACAAACCGGTCACGAGGCTTTTTACAAGGCTTGCGATAAATATGGTATCATGATATGGGACGATTTTTGGTTGGCAAATCCGGTTGATGGACCAACACCCAAAGATACAGCCATGTTTATGAGCAATGTACGCGATAAAATTAAATGGGTACGCAAACATCCTTCGGTGGCACTCTACTGTGGTCGTAACGAAGGACTTCCTCCTGCCGATTTAGATTCGGCCATGAGCAAAGCTACTAAAACCCTTGATGGCACTCGTTTATATTTGTCCGAGTCGGCCGAAGGAGTGGTTACAGGTCTAGGTCCTTATGATGTGCGTCCCGTAAAATGGTATTTCGAAAATCGCGGCGTGACTTTTCACAGCGAACAGGGTATCATCGCATTTCCCGAAGCCGAAACCATGCGTCGTATGCTTCCAGAGCAAAACTGGTGGCCAATCAACAATATGTGGGCCATTCACGATTATCAGTGGGAACGTTCACAGAAATTTACCAACAGCATTACAGCTCGTTTTGGTGCACCTGTGGGCATGGACGATTACAGCCGTCGCGCGCAATTGCTCAATTACGAATCGGCCAAAGCCATGTTCGAGTGCCTGCAAAGCAATCAGGGTAGTGGGGTGTTGCTTTGGATGAGTCAGGCGGCATGGCCTTCGATGATTTGTCAGTTGTACGATCATTATTTTGAATATACAGCTTCGTATTTTGCTGTAAAAAAAGCATGCCAACCTATACACGTTTTGTACGATCCGCGTAACAGCGAAATCCGATTAGCAAATAATACTTCTAAAAAACTGAAAAGTGCATTGGTTAGGGCTATTGTATATAACTTAAAAGGAGAAAAAATAGCAGAACAAAAGGCGACCGTTTCGGTTGATGCCACTTCGGCTAAAAGTTGTTTTGTGCTTAATAAGCCTGCCTCTAACGAAGTGCAATTCTTGAGATTGGAAGCTGTAATGGATAGTAAGTCAGCGATTGATAATTTTTATTGGTTATCCGATACTGATGAGCAATGTTTGATGTTAAACAATTTGCCAAAAGCTGTTTTAGATATCAAAAAAAATGTGAAAATAGAAAATAAGGAGATCAAAGTTTCGGTAAATATCCAAAACAACACATCGCATGTTTCGATGCTTAATAAGTTAAAAATTAAAACTACCAATGGCGAAAGTGTGCTTCCGGTTTTTTTTAGCGACAATTATGTATCGCTAGTTCCGGGCGAAACGAAAAGTATTGATCTTAGCTTTGAAAATAAGCCAGCTTATAAAAATGCAGTTTTAAGCATTGAAAGTTGGAACAATGAAACAATCCGAATAAATTTAAAAAACGAATAGTATGAGAAATGTGATTATTGCCTTAATTGTAGGTCTTTTAGTTGGTGCCGGCATTACTTGGGTTATCAATAAACAAAGTGTAAAAAAGATTAGTTCTGACCCGCTGAAGTCAAAAGTGCTTTTTAGTTCGGCCGACAACGACACAGAAGGATACTATTTTCCGACGCACGACAATTTATTGGTTATGGACAGGTCGAATGCCGAAATAGCCGAAGCATTTATAGTGCAAATTGCACCGGGTAAGTTCACGCACCGACATGCCCACGACGATACGGAACAGCTTTTTTATGTGCTTTCTGGCAAAGGAAAATTGGTATTGGAGCGTCTTGGAAGAAAAGAAACTTTTGACCTCTTGGAAACAAATTTTATACACGTACCCCGCAATTGCTACCATCAAACTTTTTGCGAAGGTGCCGATTCGCTCAAGTATTTAGCCATCGACTGTTTCCCTAATGGACATAATCCGAACGAGGCAACCTGGGACGATCATGCCAAAGCAGTTTGCAAAATGAATAATTGGGATTATAACGAAGCAAGAATTAAGAAAAACTAATATGGAACTCAACTCGAAAGATAAATTCACACATTTGCTATTCGATATCATAGAATCGTTAATTCCACTTTATTCCTCAAATAAACTCGATGCATTTGCTAATGGTAATGTAGCTATTTGTATAATTGATGAGGACGGATTTGTGCGGGGTAAAATTTGGGGCAATGATAAGTTGACCGGGCGAAATTTTTATAAAAATGCATGGGTTAAGGCAAGTCAGGTGTGGATTACCGGCATGAAAACTGGTGAATACGAAAAACGCCTGTATAATGCTGAATTTAAAGAAGAGGATTTTGGCATTGGAATGCCTGATTTAATAGGTTGGGAAGGCGGTCAACCTATAACCATAAAAGATGGCACAAAATTATCGGTAGGTTTTAGTGGTTTTAGAGGTATAAATGATTTAGATATAGTATTAAAAGCGATTTCAATAATTGAAGATAATTGATTTCATTCATATATAAAAAACAATAACAGAAAATGAAAAAACTGATTTTATTAACTTTGGCTGTAATAAGCATGATGCCATTTACAGCGCAAAACAAAACAGCATCTGGCAATTGGCCGATAATCACCCGCAAGGGTGACAAACTTTACGAAGGCGATAAAGTATTCAGGTTTATGGGATTGGCTGCTCCTAATATTCAGCAAAACGAGTCGCAAATACGTGTCGACCGTACCAATCGGTTCCCCGACGAATATGAAATTCGCGACTTGCTCGATGGTATCCGACGCGTGGGAGGCCGTGCAACCCGTACGTTCTCGCTCTCGGTTTACTCTCCGCTCGATAATGGTATGCCTGTATATATTGAGGGTCATCGCAAATACAACGAAGAGGCTTTTCGTTGTCTCGACCGTGTGATTGCACTTAGTCATGAGTACGATGTGAGATTGATTATACCGTTCATTGCTTCGCAAACTTTTGGTGGAATTAGGGGAGTTGATGAGTTTTCGGCTATTGCCGGTAAACCCAAAGGTGCATTCTGGACGGATGAAGAGCAAAAAGCTGATTTTCGTCATTTTCTGGATTTTATGCTCAATCGCAAAAACACGGTAAATGGTATTCTTTATAAAAACGACCCTGCTATTTTGGCCTGGCAATTAGGCAACGAATTTGGCAGTTATCCCGGCGATAGAGGTTTGAAATATGACGATTGGGCACCAAAAATTTTTGATTGGAGTCTCGAAATGGCTGCTTATATTAAAAAAGTAGACCCTAATCACTTGATAATGGAAGCAGGCGGTGCCGATCGCGAAAAACTGATTCAGGACCCAAATATCGATGTTATCAGCGACCATTTATACGAATATTGGAACCGTTTGGGTGGAAAACCATGGGAACTTTCGCCCATAGCTAAAGAAGCTTATGCTCAATGCAAAGGTCGTAAACCACTTATGATTGATGAGTTTGGACTTGGTTCGACCGAAAATATCCGCGAGCTGATGAAAACCATTCGTGAAACTGAAATTGTTGGTGGATTGATGTGGAGCATACGCAGTCATCGTCGCGATGGTGGTTGGTATTATCACAACGAAGGTGGAACACCGGTGAATTCGTTTCACGTGCCTGGTTTCTCAGCAGGCTTTGTGTACGACGAAATTCGTTTGCTCGATTTGCTACGTAAAGAAGCGTATCTGATACGCGGAATTCCTGCACCTGCCATTCAAAAACCTGCTCCTGCTCCTGTTTTATTCATTCAAAAAGATGGATTTACATGGCGTGGCGCTACTGGTGCTGCTTATTATGTTATAGAACGTGCAGAGGTAGCAAAAGGACCTTGGAAAATATTGGCAACTGGTCTCGAAGATTCAGTGTTGGCCGATGTAGTGAAATTTGAACCATCGCCAGAAGCGTCTGAACCATTGGTGCTATATGCTGACGAAACTGCCGACAAAGGAAAAACCTATTACTATCGAATCAAAGGAGTGAATGTTGCAGGTGAGTCAGCTTATTCGCCGATATTAAAAGTGACTAAATAAGCATGTTTACAGCAAATAAAGATAGATACAACGAAATGCTTTACCGCCGATGTGGTAAAAGTGGACTAAAATTGCCGGCTCTTTCGTTGGGTTTGTGGCATAACTTTGGCGATGTGGATGTATTTTCGAACTTTCGAAGCATCATTCACCGTGCTTTTGACATGGGCATCACCCATTTTGATTTAGCCAATAATTACGGTCCACCTCCGGGTTCGGCCGAAACTAATTTCGGGAAAATACTTCAACAGGATTTAAAACCCTATCGCGATGAACTAATTATTTCGACCAAAGCCGGTTACGATATGTGGCCGGGCCCTTATGGCGAATGGGGCTCACGTAAATATATGCTGGCAAGTTTGGATCAAAGTTTAAAACGCATGCAACTCGATTATGTGGATATTTTTTATTCACATCGTCCCGATCCGGAAACACCACTCGAAGAAACAATGGGGGCATTGGATTATGCCGTACGAAGTGGAAAAGCACTTTATGCTGGTATTTCCAATTATCCGGCCGAAATAGCTGCCCAGGCTGCTGATATTTTGAAACAAATGGGTACACCTTGTTTGATACATCAACCCAAATATTCTATGTTTGAACGTTGGGTCGAAAATGGATTGCTGGATGTTGTGGCAGAAAAAGGCATGGGCTGTATTGCTTTTTCACCCTTGGCGCAAGGTTTATTGACCAATAAATACCTGAAAGGAATTCCTGAAAATTCAAGAGCTAACAAAGCGCATGGAGCATTACAATCCGGCCA
>CAMBSB010000085.1 GCA_945870155.1 Paludibacter jiangxiensis
TGCAAATAGCAAATATAGAAATAATCGAATGTTAAATTCAGCATAAAAAAGCGGTCCGTTTTTATTCCAAAGTTTATTCCTTTTTGTTGAGTAAATACGATTTAAGGGTAAACTATTTGATTTTAATATTCCCCATTCTATAACGGTATATCCCTGGTTATAAAGACTTAAACAGGTTTTATGTACACGTTGATCAGTTGATAAATCGTTTGTAACACAAACTACAGCTATTTTTTGCATATCATTTTGTTTGCAATAGTTTTATCAAGTCACGATATAATTGCCTGTGGTAGAGCGAGGCAATTTTTTCAACCATGGTGTTATGCCACAATAAAACCAATTCTCCATTAAATTCTTCAACAACATTAATTAATTGCTCACAATAAAGTAATGCATCGTGCGCATTCATATACATATAACGCTTGTCGCTCAATGTGCTATCCATTACAGTTAATCCATGAAGTATCAATGGAGTAAGTTCTTTAGTTTTTGGATTAATAAACCTTACGGGTCTGCAAGTACCTAGTCGAAATCCTGCCATATCAGCATAACCCATTGTAAAGTCGTCAGTGATTCCGGCTTCGATTAGTTTTAACATGTCTAAAGGTTCTCTGGAGTCAAGATAGTGATTACGGCAGTATTTTGCATCTACTTTTGCAATCCTGTCAAGTTTTTGTTTTTCATCAATTATATTTTCAGGATGTAAACCTGCATTATAACTCGCATGAATTCCAATAGTTACATTTTTTCTTTTGCAGTATTTTATTAGGGTTTTATAATCAGGGTGCAAAAGATTTGGAAATGGTTTATCTTCTTTGAATTTACTGCCTGTACAACGAAAAAATGCTATAACTTCACAACGTTCTTTTCCAATTTCTTTAATTAACAGACTGTTCTGATTAAATAAAAATGGAAAAGTATACCAAGGATCGTTTGTTATATTACCAAAAAAACTTCGCAATGCTTTTTGACCTTCTTTCGGACGTTTTATTCCTCTTAAAACTCCACCAATCATGCCTCTAATACTTCTGAAATGAGTAAATTGATCAATGTCGTGTGTCAGAAATATTTTTTGGATATGTTTAGGAGGTTCAGGTGCATCCAAACCGGCATTTCGTAAAATTGCACGTAAAAGTTTACCATATTCTTCCACCAGGGGTCTATCAATAAATCCACCACGATATGGGAGCGATTCTTTTCCTAGAAACCGCCCATGAGCATCTCTTATATCATTTCGTATCAATTCTTCGTATCTGCTTACAAGGAAAAAAGTACTTGCAATTAAATCGGCATGAAGAATTATGGTATCTTCTATATTTTCAATTATTCCTTCACCAAACAGAATAGGTGTTTCTTCCCAAATAGTTAAAGGTAATTTTGGCAATGAATTTACGGTTCCAAATACCTCATTATCAAAAAAATCACTAGGTTTTATAACTAGTTTAAAATTTTCATATTCTTCAGTATTATTGGTATAACCAACCAATGAAACTACATCGGCAGGAACTGATTCTCCTAACAAAAACTTTAATATATATTGAATTGATTCTAACATTTTAATTTAAAAAAACAAACACTTATACCAATTTGAATAAAATTTTATTTTAATTTCTTTTTTCTTTCATGCGACAAAGTTACAACAATAGCTACAACCAATCCTAACATAATGTCGCTATTTGTAAACAGCCCAAAATACTCTCCTTCAACCGGAGTATGATTTGTAACTAATTTAAGTATTATTGCTAAAGTCGTAAATATTGCAAAAACTCCAAGTCCGAATAATACAGTTTTTATAAATGGAGGCACGTTTTTCATATAGTCTGGTTTAAATTAATTTATCGAATCAAAGGTACGAAATTTATTTTGAACAAAGAATTTAGAGCAAAGAGCAAAGAGCAAAGAGCAAAGAACAAAGAATTAAGAACAAAGAGCCAAGAGCAAAGAACAAAGAACAAAGAGCAAAGAGCAAAGAACAAAGAGCCAAGAACAAAGAACAAAGAGCAAAGAGCCAAGACAAAAGAATCAAGAGCAAAGATTAAACCCTAAACACGGAACCCTAAACACGGAACCCTAAACACGAAACCTGAAACACGAAACACGAAACCTCAAACTTTTTTAAGCTATTTCTTGTTTTAAAAATCTTCCGGTTTCACTTGTCTTATGTTTAGCAATTTCCCGGGGTGTTCCTGTGCAAATTACTTTTCCACCTGCAGCGCCACCTTCAGGACCAATATCAATAATATAATCAGCCGTTTTTATTACGTCCATATTGTGCTCAATAATAATAACTGTATTGCCTTTATTTACCAGTCTATTCAATACGCCGAGTAGCACACGAATATCTTCGAAATGCAGACCTGTTGTTGGTTCATCAAGTATGTAAAGCGTTTTTCCTGTATCGCGTTTCGATAGTTCAGTGGCCAATTTTACCCGCTGACTTTCACCACCCGAAAGCGTTGTGCTTGATTGGCCTAATTTTATATAACCCAAACCTACATCTTGCAATGTTTTTATTTTGTTTAATATATTTGGCTGATTCTCGAAAAAATCTACTGCCTGATTTATAGTCATATTCAATACATCGGCAATGGATTTTCCTTTAAAACGCACTTCAAGGGTTTCCTTATTATAACGTTTACCGTCACAGTTTTCGCATGGTACATAAACATCTGGCAGAAAATTCATTTCAATTGTTTTATATCCATTTCCTCCACATACTTCGCAACGCCCTCCGGCAGTATTAAACGAAAAACGCCCGGGTTTGTAACCACGTATTTTGGCTTCGGGTAATGATACATATACATTGCGAATATCAGAAAAAACACCGGTGTAAGTTGCCGGATTTGAGCGAGGAGTACGACCGATGGGCGATTGATCTACTTCCACGACTTTATCAATAAATTCTAAACCTTCAATTTTTTTATAAGGCAATGGATCTTGCAAGGATCTGTAAAAACTCTGACTCAGAATGGGTTGTAATGTTTCGTTAATTAAAGTAGATTTCCCACTACCTGAAACACCTGTCACACAAATCATTTTGCCAAGCGGAAAACTAACATCGATGTTTTTCAGGTTATTACCACTAGCACCGAAAATTTTCAGGCTTTGACCATTCCCTTCACGAATTTGAGCCGGTAATTCAATACGTTTATTACCGTTTAAATATGATGAGGTTAATGTGTTGGCTTTTAGCATTTCAGCAGGTGTTCCGGAAAAAACAACTTCTCCTCCAAGTCTACCGGCATGTGGGCCAAGGTCAACAACATAATCGGCTGCCATCATCATATCTTTATCATGTTCAACCACTATCACCGAGTTTCCGGTATCGCGCAATTGTTTCAATGAATGTATCAATCTTTCATTGTCACGTTGGTGCAAACCTATGCTTGGCTCATCGAGTATATACAAAACATTAACAAGTTGTGAGCCAATTTGTGTAGCAAGTCTAATGCGTTGACTTTCACCACCTGAAAGTGATTGTGAGCTTCTGTCCAATGCTAAATAAGTAAGACCCACATCCAATAAAAATTGAAGTCGTGAGCGAATTTCTTTAAGAATTTCTACCGCTATGGCTTTTTGTTTGTCGTTAAGGAATTGTTCTACATTTTTCAACCATTCTGACAATTGTGAAATGTCCATGGCCGATAATTCCGCAATATTTTTATCGTGAATACGAAAATGAAGTGATTCTTTTTTAAGTTTAGCCCCTTCACAGCTTGGGCATTTAACGGTTTTTGAGTACTGATTTGCCCATTTTTGTTCTGTAGCTGAAGCTCCGGTATCGGTTTGCATTTCGATGTATTTCAAAATGCCATCGTAACTTAAAAAATAATTTGTTCCAATTGCTTGATTTTTAATGTGTAATCGTTCATCTGTACCATTCATTATTTCCTCTATTGCCTCTTCAGGTACATCGCTTAAAGGTGTTTTCAGAGTTAAACCATATTTTTCGAGTATTGCCTCAATTTGCCAAAAAATGGTTGTGTTTTTATGCTTGCCTAATGGTGCTATACCGCCATTGTAAATATTAATTTTTCTGTCCGGAATAATTTTTTCCATGTCAATTTGGTTAACATAGCCCAAACCTTTGCACTTTGAACAAGCTCCATGTGGCGAATTGAACGAGAAATTATGTGGTGCCGGTTCATCATACGATATTCCGGTAGTTGGACACATCAATAGTTTACTGAAATAACGCGCTTCGTTTTTATCCTTTTCAAGAATCATTACAATGCTATTGCCCTGTTGCATAGCTTTTTGCATTGATTGTTTCAAACGTTGTCTGTCTTTTTCTGTAACCAGCAATTTGTCAATTACAACCTCAATATCATGATTTTTATAACGGTCAACTTTCAAGCCATGTGTTGCTTCACGAACTTCACCATCAACTCTCACATTTAAGTAACCTTTGCGCCGTATTTGTTCAAAAAGTTCTTTATAATGACCTTTTCTTCCACGAACCAAGGGTGCAAGTAATAAAGTTTTTTTGCCCTCGTATTCTTTTAATACCAAATCAACTATCTGATCTTCTGTGTATTTCACCATCTTTTCGCCGGTATTGTACGAGTACGCTTCGCCCGCTCTTGCAAAAAGGAGACGTAGAAAATCATAAATTTCGGTGGTTGTACCTACTGTGGAGCGGGGATTTTTATTGGTAGTTTTTTGTTCAATTGAAATAACCGGGCTTAAGCCGGTTATTTTATCTACATCAGGTCGTTCTAAATTGCCCAGAAAACTTCGGGCATAAGCTGAAAATGTTTCAATATATCTTCTTTGTCCTTCAGCAAAAATAGTGTCGAAAGCCAATGATGACTTGCCACTACCACTCAATCCGGTGATGACAGTCAGTTTGTTACGTGGAATTGAAACATCAATATTTTTTAAATTGTGAACGCGAGCACCTATAACTTCAACTTTTTCGGTAAAGTCGGTGGGCATTTCTATTTCGGTTTTTGTAGTCAAAACTAATTTTTAAAATTAAACTGCTTGTTCAAAAAATCAACTTGCAAAGATACAAAAATACTATTGTTTAATATTCTAAGCATTATTCTAAAATAACAGTATAATATAAAATTTGTTTCGATAAATTCTTAATGAATTTGTTGTATGTTTGATTTGTTAATTGCTTTCTATGTCGTATTTTAAGAATTTACTAATACTTGTAACTCAACACTACACCAAAAGTACAGAATATCGATTTTGTAGAAAACATCTAATTAAAATGAAACTTAAAATGTCAAAAATTGAGATTTAACAATTGAATTTATATTAAAAAACGATCAATAAATACCCTCTTTGGAGGTGGGGGCACAGAAGTTATAATACATTTTAATTAATCAGAAATATATTATACCTTTGCCGCCCGTTTTTTAATAGAATTTTTACAAGTAAAACTAAAAACTTTAAATTTATGCTTTTCAATATTTCATTTCTCGAATGGGTTGGATACCTAGGTTCAATCATTGTGGCTGTTTCGTTAACCATGAGTTCAATTCTAAAGCTTAGATGGTATAATTTGCTAGGAGCAGCAATTTTTTCTTTCTATGGTTTTGCTATTGGTTCATTACCGGTAGGGTTGTTAAATCTATTTATTGTTTTGGCTGATGCATTTTATTTATTTAAAATTTATTCAATTAATAAATCTATAATTTCAGTTTCAGCTGAATTTTATGATGCTTATATTCAGTATTTTATTGATTATCATAAAAAAGAAATTAACTTTCTTTTCCCTGATTTTATCTCTCAAACATTAAATTTTAATGATACAGATAACAAACCAATTGTATTTTTATTATTGCGAAACGCATTAGTGGCAGGAGTATTTGTAGCCACCCGGAATGGGGATAAATTAATTGTAAATTTAGATTTTCTATTAGCTGAATATCGCGACTGTAAGCCTAATGAATTGTTATATAAAAAGGATATTCAACAATTATATAAAAACTATAAATTTGGAATTTGAATTATAAATCATTGTTGTCCGCTAAAAGCGGGAATTTATTTTTAATTTAATTTACAGGGTCTTTTAGTCCTGTTTTTTGTTTTTATTTCAAAAGTAAGCCCCTTTGTTGAAGCTTAGCTCCATTTGAGGGTTCAATTTTCTAATTCTTTCTCGCTCTTTTTGTTCATCAACTACTTTTCTCCAACTTCTCTCTGGGTCTTCAAAAAAGGCATACATATTAATGTAACTCATTAACTGGTGTTTTACAATTGACATCATATTTGAAAATGCCCATTTCTTGTTAATCTTGCTTCTGAGTATAGTCAAAAGCAGATTTGCTATCATGGCAGCCCATATTTGAATGATTATTGCATTCTCATTATCTCCCAGAAAGTACTTTAATGGAAAATTCTGTTTCAACTGTTTAAAAAGAAGCTCTATTTGCCATCTCTTCTTATAAATCAACGCAATCTCTTCAGCCGACAAATCAAAATTGTTTGTTATAAATTCAAATACTCGCCCATTATCATCATCCCAAAATGCAATTCGTCTGGCTTTATGCTTTAATTCTTTGTTTTTTCCATACGCAAGTTCAATTTCTTCATCTTTCAGGACACCTGCATGTGCATCATCCGGAATATCGAACTCTTGTTTGGCTTTGTATAGCGCATTATCTTTCAAACGGGTTACATACCATATCTTTTTGCTCGTAAACACCTCATATTGTTCGTAGTCAACATACCCTTTGTCGAAACAAATAAATGAATTCTCGGGCAAAACAACATCCTTTAAAAGTACATGGTCATGCTTTGCAGCCTCCGTGTATTTAATAAAACAAGGCATATTATCCTGTGCATCAATGATTGTATGTGCCTTTATTCCTCCCTTTTTCTTTCCGCTCTCTGGCTTTCGACCAACTCCTTTGAGAATCTCTTTAAACAAGGTTATGGTGGTGGAATCCATAATATATAAACGAACCATATCCTTTTTACTCAAGTTGCTGTCCGATAAAATATCCTTATGACGATTGTATGTGTCGTAATAGACTTCGGCAAACAGTTCATTTGGACGTCGAACATTGGCATCGGATAAGGTGGAACGACGAACAATGTAATCTAAACCCAAATGTTGTAACTTAGTGGCATGGGATAAAAGCCCTAATACAGTGTCCCGTATCGAATGATAACCTTCAAATACAGCAAAAAGCATTACTACAACATGTTTATAACTTGTAAACTTCTTTACATATTTGTCTGCTTCTAACTCCTTAGAAACACGTTTTAAGTGTCCTTTGTCCAAAAAACTTAATAACTGTCCGAATATCGGCTGTCCGATAAAATTTGTATCTTTGCCCATGAATTTGATTTTGAGTTTAGCGATACAAAATTAATTCATTAGAGGCAATTTCTTCGGACGTTGCCTCTTCTTTTTTTTTATTTACCGGACAACAATGATTATAAATATAATAAACTGATATTGAGTAGTTCTGGTTGTAAGAAGACTTAATGATAAATATAACGGAATTTATTTTTTTTGCATTTTTTCAATCTAAATCGTTAATGTAAAAAATGTAAAAATATGCATTTAAACAAAAAAGCTTTCCTCAAAATGGGAAAGCTTTTTTTACAATTTTATGAAAAAAATCATTACTTTTTAGAGGCTTCTAATGATGCTTTTCTGAACTCTTTCAATAGTTTTTCCAAATCTAAAGAACTTTTACGTGCACGAGTACCTGCTGCTTTATTACCTTTTTCAATTTGCAAATTTGCATCTGTTGTTAAAGCTTCAAATTCGGCTTTAATTTTGCTTACCAATTCTTCCATTTTTTTTAATATTAAGTTTATAATTAGCTGTAATAATACAGTTTTATTTTTGTTGCAAATATAATCAAATATAATTAATTCCAAAATATAACATATTAAATAATTTTATTTTTTTTGAAAAACTTCAAATTTTTGCTATTTTATTAGTTTTTGAATGATTTATTTATCAAAAATTTTTTACACTATGCCAAATTTGTGAAAAAATGTAAGGTGTTTGTTGAAATTATTAATGTATTTATAAAATTACATTTCGTTAATTACACGCTGTAAAATATCTGATACTTCATTTATCAATACTTTCAGTTTAGATTTTGAATTTTCTTCTAAATTAAATTTTTCTAATGTTCTAATTTTATCTTTTAAAGAAACTATTCCCATACTATCTATACTAGGCTTAATTTTATGGGCTAGCTTATTTATTGCAATAATATCATTATTTTTATATGACTCATACAATTGAAGAATAGTTTGGCTTGCTAAGTTTTTAAAAACAGTAAGCATACTGTTTATAAAAGCTACATCACCTCTACTTAACTCATTAATTTGAGTTAAATCGTATAATTTCTCTGATGAAATATTGTTTGACATAATTTTCGTTTTACTTAGTTTGATATTTCCGTAATTTTTAATTTTTCTGAACAAATCGTCTTCACTATATGGTTTAATTAAATAATCATCCATGCCCACCGATAAATATAAATCAAGATCATGTTTAAAGGCATTAGCTGTTAAAGCTATTATTGGGACATTTAATTTTAATTTATTTCTAATCATTTGAGTAGCTTCAACTCCATCCATTTCTGGCATTTGAATATCCATTAAAACCAGATCAAATTTAGTAGTTTTAAGTAGTTTTATAGCCTCTAATCCGTTTTCTGCTTCTGTTACCTTACAACCAACAAAATTTAAACTCTGCATCGCAATAAAACGATTCATTTCATTGTCTTCAACCAGCAAGACACTAATTTCCTTGAATGAATTTGCTTCAACTTTCTCAATATTTTTAACGACTAACTTTGTTTCATCACCTATTAGTAAATTAATTTCAAAGAAGACCTGTGTTCCTTTTCCCTTTTGGCTAGTAGCTTGAATATTACCTCCCATCAACTGAACTAACTCTTTGGTTATGCTCATTCCCAATCCTGTTCCTTCATATCGTCTATTTGATGCACCATCTTCTTGAGAAAATTTATCAAATAGTTTATGAATAAATTCTTCGCTCATACCAATTCCTGTATCATTTACTTCAAAAAGTAAAAGTTGAGAATATTGATCAGTCTTTTTAACAGAAACTTTTAGCTCAACATGACCTGATTCGGTAAATTTCAGAGCATTTCCCATTAAATTTATCAATATTTGTCTTAAACGACCGGCATCACCTATTAACGATCGTTTTATTTCAAGTGACTCAATAATTACTAATTCAATATTTTTTTCTTTCGCTTTTGAGAACAAAATACTACGTACATCGCTTGCTACCGCCGAAATGCTAAAATCTTTATGTTCAAGTTCAAATTCACCAGCTTCAATTTTAGACATATCCAATATATTATTGATAATGGTAAGCAAGTGATAAGCTGCAGTTTCAGAATGCGAGACAAAAGATTTTTGCCTCTGTGTCAAAGATTCTTTTCCCAATTCACGAACCATGCCTGTTATAACATTGAGTGGGGTACGAATTTCATGGCTCATATTTGCAAGAAATACTTCTTTTGCTTTTGATGCTTTTTCGGCAACAAAAATTGCTTGTTCAAGTTCCTTTTCAAGTTTCTTTTGATCAGTTATATCCAAATATATGCCAATAGTTCCAATAAATTCATTTTTATCATTGAAATTTGGAGCACTACTTACAAACCAGAAACGATTTTCACCTTTATTATTTATAACTGATAGTTCATAGCTATCAGCCATTCCATTTAATCGTTTGTTGCGTTTAACGTCTAAATGCTCTTCGTCATCATCAATTGACTCAATAAATAAGGTAGCTTTTTTTGTCAATATTTCTTTGTCGCAATATCCTGAAATTTTACAAAATGTATCATTTGCAAATAATATATTATCATCTTTATCAAATTCAATAATACCTAAATTCATATTTGATATGATATTGCGGTATTTCTCCTCCTGCATTTTTAAAAGTGTATAGCTTCTTTTCCTTTCGGTAACATTTACAAGCATTTGCGAGAAAACTTGAAGCAATTTCTTTTCTTTATCGCTATATTTGTGATGTTTATTTACATAATCAAATCCAACAAATCCTAACAATTTATCCTCATTTAACATTGGGATAGTCAAAAGACTTTTTATCCCTTGGGGTTCAAGTACACCACGCAAACATTCGGGACCCTCATCCGGTAATGATTGAACATCCTCAACATAAAATTCCAAGCCATTTTGATGTTTTTCTACCCAAAAAGGTAGATACTCCAAAGGCACTTTTTGTAAATTATCGATTTCCGGAGTAATATCTTGAGCACACCATTCATAAGTGTTGGAAGTTGTATTTTCAACAAAATCATAATCAAATATATACGCTCTATCGGCTCCTACAAATTCACCTAAATCATGCAGCGATTTTTGAATAGTTTCTTCAACTTCGGCAAGATTGATATTTATGTAAACAGTTGAAATTTGTATTAAAATCTCTTGCATTTTAACCTGTTGACGTATAATCTCTTCTCTTTCTTTACGATAAGTTATATCTCTTGCAACACAAGTTACGCCACTCTGAGAGCCATTTACATCCTTTAAAACCGTAGCATGTAATTCAAACCAAAACCGTTTATTTTTAATGTCAAAGTAAATCTCAGTTTTACTGAAACTCTTATTTAATAAGCAAAAAGTCAATGTGTCTTTAATCAATGATTTTGCTGGTTGTGGTATTGACATTGAATCTAATGACTTACCTAAAAACCTTTTAGGGTTAAAAAATAAATCAGTATTGGACGGAATATGATATTCGTCAAATATTAAATCATTATTAAGAACAAAAACATAGTCGCTCATACTACTTATTAGCGACACTTTACGTTCTTCACTTTCTTGTAGAGCAATTTCTGCTTTCCTTCTTTTAGTAATATCTCTTGCAATAGCTACAATAAATCCTTTGTTATTTACAACAATATGTTTAACAGTTACTTCAACCGGAATTACCTCATCTGTTTTTTGATTTTTATTAATACCATACATTGTAACATACTCGTTATTTTTGACATCTTCTACGTGTGTAAACCATGATTCTGGGGTGTCAAAAATTTCTTCGAAATCAAAAACTGTATGTTCGTAGACTTTATTTTGCGATATACCTAAACGTTCACTGGCAGTTTTGTTAATGTAAAACAATTGTCCCGATTCAAAAGAAACCTGTACAGCATCGGATAAATTATCAAATAATTTGAGGAAAATTGATAATTGTTCCTGAGTTTTTTTTCTTTCGGTATAGTCCACACTTATACCAACCATGCCTGTTATAATACCTTCATCGTTCTTTAAAGGAAGCTTAGATATTAATGCCCATCGATCTTTACCTACTCGTTTCTCTTCGCCTAAGATAGACCTACCTTCTAATATAACTTGTTGATCTTCAATTAGTGTATTTTTTGCTATTTCAGAGCCATACATATCAAAATCAGTTTTACCTAGCAATTCTGTTTCTGAATGTAATCCTAAATGTTGAATTTCGGCTGAGTTGGCTAAGGTTTTTTTATATTCTAGATCTTTGGCGTAAATATTTATAGGTATGTTATCAATAATAATTCTTAGTAATTGCCTTTCTTCGGCAAGTTTTTTTTCAGCGTCTCTTCTTAGTTGATCTTCAATGGATTGTGATAATATTTTGCCGAAAAATTTAACAACAAATTTAAATTCGTTTTTAAAATAATTGTCAAATGCCTGTTTTCTTCCTAAAACTAAAAAACCATAATCGGCCAAACAATAAACATAATAATAATTATCGTCATAAATTAATTCGCAAAAACCATTGTTATTATCTTTATTTGATAATAAGATGTAATCGTTTATATATTTCCATGCATTGTTTTGCTTGAATGTATATGGCAAAACATACATTTCTTCAAGCCGGTTAGTTGCTTTTTTTAGAATACCAGCCATAAAACAATTTAGCTTACGTATATAAGCTGGCAAAACTGTAGTAATCAATTCAATTTCAGAATCTTTCGATTCCACAATGAAAATTAATTCCAACAATGATTCAATTTTTAATTTTTCTGATTCCATTGAGCAACTATTACTGTTTTATTGAATATCTCGAGGAAAGAATAACCCACGTTTGCAATTTCGCCAAAAGTTAAAGCACCATATACAGTTTGATTTCCGCTAATTAACTCTAATTCACGTACAAAATCATCTTCCAAAAATTTCACTCTTGAAAAACAATCAATACAAAAAACATATTCATTTTTACTAACTTCCCCAATACATATATCTTTTGCTTTTTGAGCTCCGGCTAAAAGTGACTCAATATTACCATTAAGAACTGAAGCATATTGACCGACTTCAATTTTATCGAAAAATTGAAGCACACCATCTTTAACATTAATTGGGTCACGCACAACCATTTCCCCATCAATTTTCAATAAACCCAATGGATATGATTTTGCTATTTCAAGAAAATTTGTTTGATCAAAATTTCTACCTGAGTGTCCTTCAACAATGCGTTTATAAACATCAAATGCCGGTTCCCAATTGATTGATAAAACATTGTTTTGCTCTATTTCAGTGATTTTCAATGGTTCTGATATGCTTAACCAACCATGAGCTACACCAAAAGAAACAACATTATCTGTCAATCCAATGACTCCCGAATTAGCAAATACTCCTGAATTATGTATAATACAAGGAAAAGATTTAAATTTATAAGATCCACAACCTGCACCAATAAATGTAAAATTGAAACCAAAAAAATTAAATAAATTCTCTACCAAGGTTGTTTTACCTGAGACAAAAGCGTCTTCAAAAATAAAGATACTGCCTGTGGAAAATTTATTTTCACTGAAAACAGACTCCATTTTTTGAAGATATTGAGATTCATCTAAATCATAATCAAATACTTCTGTAGTAATTTTGAAATTTAAGGGCAGTAGCAAAGCGCCTTTATCTGTTCTTTTACTTTTCACTATTATTTCGTGAAAAACACCTCCAATAATTGGTTTTTTTAATGTAGCTAGCAGTGGGTTCATGAAATCCGGATTACACACACCATCATCTGTCATCAATATCATAATTGATTGAACATCCGGCGCTTTCTCCATTTTTTGTAAGTTAGCCACTAAATCCTTTTCATTTAATGAATATAATACTTCCATAAAATATTTATTTAGGTTTATATTTTAAATTAAATTATTGTCCAAAATATTGAAAGTTAACATTGTAACTATCTTTGTTTTTCAATTTTTGAATTTATAAAGATAATACAATTTTTAATTAACTGTATAAAAATCGATTATTTTTTTTGATTTTAACTGATCGTCTAGTTTATACATCTAATAATCAATGTTTTATAAAGTTGTTATTTTGGTTAGTGGATTTGCTCAAACAAATTTTTAAAAGCGAAAAATTAAAATGAAAATTAAAATATTTTTGTATATCAATATTCTAAATCCAAATGATTAAAAATATTTAGTATAAAAATAATATTGCAGAAAATCGATGCAATTTTTCAAAAAACTTATTCGTATCTAATTATTTTGGAAGGTAAAATTTTGGTAATTAAATAAGAAGGACCTATCATCATTAAAAGCGAAGCGATTAATGTTCCGATGTTTAGGGCAACTATATATAACCAATTAAAACTTATGGGTACAGAGGTAACATAATAGGCTTCGGGGTCAAGCGGTATTACTCCGGTAAAGTATTGAATTGTGCATATTAGTAGCCCAATAAAATTGCCCCAAATCATTCCTTTGCCAATCAGAAAAAATGAATGGTACAGAAAAATTTTGCGAATAGACCAATTTGTAGCACCTAAAGATTTTAAAATTCCAATCATATTGGTACGTTCCAAAATCAAAATCAACAAACCTGATATCATATTAAAACCTGCAACAGCAAGCATTAGAAAAAGTATGACCCAAACATTCATGTCCAACAAATCAAGCCAACCAAAAATTTGTGGATTTAATTGTTTAATGGTTTGTGTAAAGTATAAATTGTTATAAATACTACTTTTACTGATAAAATCATTGATATTTTCACCGGTTTCATCAATTTTATCAAAATCGGAAATTACAAGTTCAAATCCGCTAATTTGCTTTTCTGTCCAATTATTTAAATTTTGAACATGACGTAAGTCAGTGATAATAAATAATTTGTCGTATTCTACAAAATTTGTAGCATAAATGCCTATGATCTTAAATTTCCGAGCTCTAACCTGATCCTGAATGAAGTATGTATAAAAACTGTCCCCAATTTTCAATTCCAATAAATCAGATAAATATTTAGAAATTACAATTTCATTTTTAAGTGAATCGTTCGAAATTTTTAAAATATCACCTTCTATTAAGTTTGCTTTAAAAAAATCCCAATTGAAATCAGCATCAATACCTTTGATAATAATTCCCTGAAATTCACTTTTGGTTTTAATAATTCCTGGCTTTGTAACAAAATTCTGAACCAGTTTAACGCCTTGAAATGATTTAATTTTTTTACGAAAGGTACTATCTATCTCGATAGGGTTCATTTCGTAGGTATTGTTGTTGTCGTAATTAACTATTTGAATATGACCACCAAAACCGATTATTTTGTTTCGAATTTCGTTTTTGAAACCTATAACTACAGCTACTGACAATATCATAACTGCCAAACCCAGTGCTATGGCTATAGTGGCTATACGTACTGCCGGACGAGAAACATTTTTCTTCCCTTCCTGAAAATGAATTCGTTTAGCTATATAAAATTCGAGGTTCATGGTTATTTTCTTCCCGGATATACTTCCAATGCTTTTTGAAGTACAAGGAGTGATGATTTAAGATCTTCTTTATCAAGAACATAAGCTATTCTGACTTCATCTTTACCTAAACCATCAATTGTATAAAATCCTGATGCTGGTGCCATCATTACAGTTTGTCCTTCGTATTCAAAATCGGACAAAAGCCAGGAACAAAATTTATCTGCATCATCAATTGGTAAACGTGCCACCGTGTAAAATGCGCCCATTGGTATGGGGGAATAAACTCCGGGAATTCGATTTAAACCATCGATAAGGAACTTACGGCGTTCAACATATTCATTGTATGTATCAAGCATATATTCTGTGGGTGCACTTATTGCAGCTTCGGCAGCAATTTGTCCTAAAAGTGGCGGACTTAAACGAGCCTGACAAAACTTAATCACATTTTTACGAACTTCTTTGTTTTTGCATACCAATGCTCCAATACGCACACCAGTCATACTATAACGTTTTGATACAGAATCAATAAGGACTACATTTTCTTCAATTCCATCCAAATGAAAAGCCGAAATGTAGGGTGCACCTGTATAACAAAATTCGCGATAAACCTCGTCGGAGAAAAGATATAAATCGTATTTCTTTACTAAATCACGAATTTTATTCATTTCTGAACGGGTATATAAATATCCGGTTGGGTTATTTGGATTACAAATTAAAATCCCTTTTGTTTTTGGAGTAATTAACTCTTCAAATTTTTCAATTGGTGGCAATGCGAATCCTTCTTCGATAGATGAAACAACAGGACGAACCACAGCACCGGCAGCAATTGCAAAGGCTGTATAATTAGCATAAGCCGGTTCAGGTACAATAATTTCGTCTCCCGGGTCAAGGCAGCTCATAAAGGCAAAATTCACAGCTTCAGATCCTCCGGTAGTTACAATTATATCTTCTTCAGTAACATCAATATTAAAAGAATGATAATATGCTGCTAGTTTTGATTTTAAACTTTTAATACCATCACTTGGGCTGTATTCCAATACTTTACGGTCAATATTGCGTATGGCTTCAAGCGCTATTTCCGGAGTTTTTAAATCTGGTTGTCCGATATTCAAATGATATACTTTTATTCCACGTGCTTTAGCTTTATCAGAAAGTGGAACTAATTTACGTATGGGAGATTCGGGCATTGCCTGCCCCCTAAGTGATGTATGTGGCATCTTATTTTATAGTTTCCTGTTATTTTAAACAATGTAAATACTTTTACATTGTTACATTTTAAGGGTTAATTGTTTCAAATTGTGGTGCAAAAGTAGTGAATTATATCTGATAATTAAAAATTAAAGTTCTCTTGAAATAGAAAAAATGATATTTATTCCATAGTCCAAAACAATGAAATAGGATCTAAAAAGATTTAATTAAACTTTTAATTGAGAACACTGTTGTTTAGTTCGTAAATGGCAGAGTGAATAGTTTTTACACTCAAATATATACTTCTAAAAGTATAGCCTCATTATCGGGTATCAAATCAATTTCGTTAATACAAGCAGGAATTAAAATTGTCTCACCTTTATTAACGTTCAATTTTTCGTCATTACATATCAAAACAAAACTTCCTTCGAGACACATATAAACAACAAAAGAATCAATGCTACCATAATTTCGGGTAATTGCCTTATCAAATTTCAACATATTGGTTGTGAAAAATTCGCAACTTACCAATGGACTTATTTGATTTTCAACTACTTGATATGATGTTTTTGGATTAATAGATGCCTTAAAATCAATTACATCCAATGCTTGTTCGGTATGTAATTCGCGTTCGTTACCATTATCATCCACACGTTTGTAATCATAAATTCTATAGGTTATGTCACTACTTTGTTGAATTTCAGCTATTACCACACCTTTCCCAATGGCATGTACCAAACCCGCAGGTATAAAGAATACATCACCTTTTTTTACTGAAATTGATTGTAATAAGTTTTCAACCTGATCATTTTCTAAGGCTTCGAGATATGTTTCTTGGGTACAATCTTTTGAAAAACCAATTACTAATTTTCCATCTTCTTCGGCATCAACTACATACCACATTTCGGTTTTTCCGAGTGTATTATGTCGCTCAATGGCCACTTCATTGTTTGGATGAACCTGTATTGAAAGATTTTGATTGGCATCTATCAGTTTGAATAACAAAGGAAAAGTATGACCAAATTCATCAAAATTTTTCTCTCCAACCAATTCACCCATGTATATTTCTATCAGTTCGGCAATGTTATTCCCCGCTAAAAAACCGTTAGTTACTACTGATTCATCATTTTCATAGCCCGAGAGTTCCCAACTTTCGCCTAATTTGTCTGTTTCGGCAGCTTTGTTGAAAATACTTTTTAATTTATTGCCACCCCATATTTTATCTTTTAATATGGGTTGAAATTTTAAAGGATAAAGCATATTATTTATTGTTGATAATTGATATAAAAAAACGAACAATTAACAATTCACAACTTGGGGAATTATTAATTGTTCATTATTAATTTTTGTTATTGCTTGATTATTCTGATTTACTGCGTTTTGCCAGATTTTGTTCCCAAACCCAGGCACTGCGAAGTGTCTCTTCTACAGTTTCGTTTGCTGTCCATCCGAGTACTTCGTTGGCATAAGTAGGGTCAGCCCAAACCTTTTCAATGTCACCTTCGCGTCTTCCAACAATTTTGTAATTAACTTTTACACCACTTACTTTTTCAAAAGTTTCAATAATTTCAAGCACTGACAGCCCGCGTCCTGTGCCCAAATTGAAAGTTTCGACATTGGTGTTAGCATCTTCGTTTAATAAACGTTTAACTGCAAGCACATGTGCTTTAGCCAAATCTACAACATGAATATAATCTCTTATGCATGAACCATCCGGGGTATTGTAATCATCGCCAAACACACTTAATTGTTTGCGTAATCCAATTGCTGTTTGTGTTACAAATGGTAAAAGATTATTTGGTACACCGTTTGGTAATTCTCCAATTTCAGCTGAAGCATGAGCTCCAATAGGATTAAAATACCTGAGTATTATGCTTCTATAAAAAGGATTTGAATGAATAGTATCATGAATTATTTCTTCTCCAATTTGCTTTGTGTTTCCATAAGGCGACATTGCTAATTTAATTGGAGCATCTTCAGTTACGGGCAATATGTCTGGTTGACCATAAACTGTACATGATGAAGAAAAAACAAAGTTTTTCACTTTGTGTATTGGCATTAATTGCAACAAATTGATTAATGAAACTAAATTATTGCGATAATACAACAATGGTTTTTCAACAGATTCACCCACAGCTTTGTTTGCTGCAAAATGAATAATAGCTTGAATGTCTTTGTGTTTCTCAAACATTCTATCCATACTTACATAATCAACACAATCGATATTTTCAAATGCAGGACGGATTCCGGTAATTTTTTCAATACCATTTAATACATCAATATTTGAATTTGACAAATTATCAACTATAACTACCTCAAATCCTTCATTTTGCAGCTCTACTACGGTGTGTGAACCTATAAAGCCTGTACCTCCTGTAACTAATATTTTTGACATATTTATGTTTTTAGAATAATTGTTTTGGGTATATTCCTTTTTTAATTAATTCGTTAATTTTAAGTACTACTTGTTGGCGATCTTCAGCATAAGTTACTCCAAACCATTTTGAAGGTGTATCCAATACCATACAAGTTGCTTTCTTCTCAACAATAAGATTGTTTACTGCAAGTGGAATATAGAATTCAGATTTCAATTTCTGACCATTTTCAGCTAGAAACTCTTTGAAATACTTTAATGAATAATCAAAATAATCAGGTGTAAAACCCCACATATTCATTGAAACTGGAGTATTAGCAGGAATTGCAACTTCTTCGCTTTTTTCATCAAGATAAATAATTTCGCCACCTTTTTCCTCAATATGGGTGCGTTCTACCACATTCATCAATTTCCCATTTTCATCAACCACGCAAACTCCACGACTTACAGAACCGCTTTCGGACAATGTATTTCCTACGTGATAGCCTATCATGCAATATTCATTTTGTTTGCCTTCTACGTTTTTAAGAAAATCGGCTAATATTGCAAAAGATTCCTGACCGTAAAAATCATCAGCATTAATAACTGCAAATGGCTCTTTAATAACATCTTTTCCCATCAAAACGGCATGATTTGTCCCCCATGGTTTTTCTCTTTCAAGGTTGTAAGTCGATCCCTCCGGTATATTAGTGATATCCTGAAATACTATTTCAACATCAATAAGATTTTTAAATTTATTAACTACTACATTTCTGAAATCTTCTTCAAAACTTTTACGAATTACAAATACAATTTTGCCAAATCCGGCTTTAATTGCATCATATATAGAATAATCCATAATTGTTTCTCCATTTGGACCAAGACCGTCTAATTGTTTAAGGCCTCCATATCGGCTTCCCATCCCTGCTGCTAATACAAATAATGTTGGTTTCATAAAATCTGGTATTAATTAAGCTGCAAAAATACGGAAATCTTTTGAATTAGAAAATTATTTTTTTTGCAATTTAGCTATGAATTTCTATATTTATCGTAAGCAATACCCTTTTTTTGTCAAATTCAAAACTCTTGTTATTTAATTGTTTATAAATAGTATAAGGGAATTAGCTTGCATGCAATATTGAATTTAAAGTGTAGATATACAGTGAATTAATTGTATTTTTGAATTAAATTTACAAGTAATACAAATACTACAATTGAACACTTTTTAGTTTGTATAATGCGTTTGAAACATTTATCTTTGTGCTTGATACCAAATATAAAATGAAAAATAAAAATTACATTCTCATATATTTACTCATTGGATTAGTTTTTAGTGTTTTAATAGCTTTATATTTTATTATAAACAAAAATAATGATACTGTTCAACATGGTTTTTATAAGAATTGTAATCAAATTACAGATGCTAATGCCCCTATTTTGCCTAGTAGTATTTTAAATGATAAAAATGATTTACATCTAATACATGCACTTAAAAATGGTATAGCTAAACCTATAGCTAGTAATCATGAATTTGATAGCACAATACTGATTCTTAAAATAAGTCTATTTTGATTGAGCTAAAAGACAACAACTTATATCATTTAAAATCCTTAAATCATTCACATCCATATTTAGTTCCCGAAGCTGTTGATATGGTGAATGAAATTGCTGTCAGATTTCAAGAAAGATTAAAAGAAAAGAAATTACCTCAATTTTGTTTCTTTCTAACTTCATTATTACGTACTGTTGAAACTCAATCAAAATTATCAAAAAGAAATAGAAATGCCACAATCCATACTGCACATTATTATGGTACAACTGTAGATATTTCATATAAACATTTTTATAGACTTGATAATGATTCCATTGAGCCGAGTTGGGAGGCAATTCAAGAACTTACCAAAACATTAGTCGAAATGCGAGAACAATGTAAAATCTTGGCAAAACGAGAACGGAAACAATCCTGTTTCCATATTACAGTTGTAACATGTAAACCAACATTTAACTTCGGAAATTAAAAATTTCATTAAACATATACTTTGAATTGATTTTTTAATTACTTTTGCAGTCGCATTAAAAAAAGCTCAAATACATAAATTTGATGTATTTGGGTTAAATTTCGACTTAGTAGCTCAGTTGGTAGAGCAACAGACTCTTAATCTGTGGGTCGAGGGTTCGAGCCCCTCCTGGGTCACAAAAACAATTGTCAATTAGCGACAATTCAAAGACAAACCATTCTAAATCATTGATTTGGAGTGGTTTTTTTTCTTTTATATCAAGTCAGTAAAAGCCACTAATCGACCATTAAACGTCAATAAATCGTTACCAATTCGTTAGCTGTTTTTCACTCTCTCTGTATTAAGTAATGTTTATTTAGGACTATTCATTTTCTTTGGGCATTTGTCATTACAAAGTTTCAAAAATTTCACATTGACTACAATTAGTTGGCAAAGTTTCGCCTAAAAACACATAAACCTTACTGCTTACCTTTTTTGTTTAAATAACCATTTTAAAAACACAGGTTCTGGATCACATCTATTACTGCTCATTTGTGTTGTTCCATTGTTAGCTCCAGTTAGCATTTTTAGTACCACAGTACCACCATGTGCAACGCTATGCCAGATTTGTAAATTTCATATTTCCACCTACTTTTGACATTTCCTCAAACACTTTTTCTTTGACTGGAAATCTAATCTTGCGATTGCTGGCTAAATGATAATTGAATTATGCTAAAGAATAAAAGCGATAAAGAAATAATTCGTTTCATGCCGTATTTAGTTTTAAACTATTAGTTGAGTTTCTATTTTACTTTACTACAGAAAAGCGATAGATTGTTTTCGCTTCATATTTTTCACTGGGATTCAATATAATTGTGGGGAATGTTTTCTGATTAGGTACAAATGGAAATCGTTGTGTTTCGAGTGCAAAAGATTCCCGGAAATTAATCGGTTTTCCTATTTTTCCAATATCAGATCCATTAAAGAAATTACCACTAAAGAAATGGATACAAGGCTCATCTGTAAACACTTCCATTTTACGTCCACTTTGAGGGTCAAACACTGTGGCAGCTAATTTTAGAACGTTGCTCTTTTTTTTACTCAGCACAAAATGATGGTCGTAACCGCCTGCTAATTTGAACTGTTCATCATTTTCATTTAGTTTTAAATGCTTTCCTATTGGTTTTGCATTTCTGAAGTCAAAAGGAGTGGATTTTACATTCGATATTTTTCTGTAAGGTAATTTATTGGGTCCAAGCGGACAAAACGAGTTGGCAGGAATCGTTAGTATCTGATTTAAAATAGTCCCACTGCCTTCGCCGGCCAAATTGAAAAAGGCATGGTTGGTCAGGTTTATCGGCGTGCTTTTGTCGGTATTTGCAGTTAGTTCTAATGAGAGTTCATTTTTCGAATTCAATGTGTAAATTGCCTTCACATGAAGGTTGCCTGGGTAACTCATTTCACCATCTACCGACAGATAAGTCAGTACTAACGAGGTGTCAGTCAATGAACTAACATCCCAAACCTGATTGTGAAAACCATCAACTCCACCATGGAGGTGATTCGGTGGGCTATTTAGCGGTAGTGAATAATTTGAGCCATTTAAATCAAATTTTCCACCAGCAATTCGACCAGCCACCCGACCGATGATTGCCCCGTGATAGATACCCTTTGCTTTCAGATAATCGTCAATACTCTTAAAACCAACTACTACATCTGCCATTTCTCCATTTTTAGCTGGTGCGCACAAACTTACTATTCGACCACCATAATTGGTAATAGCTACTTCCAATTGTCTGTTTTTCAAAAAATAAAGGCCAACTTGTTT
>CAMBSB010000086.1 GCA_945870155.1 Paludibacter jiangxiensis
TTAGCTATGTATATGGGTATAGCGTAAGTAGATCCGTTGGTGAGTGCTGCTATTTTTTTTAAATGCAAAGTAACACTTACCGGCGCAGTAAATTTATTATTCTCAATAATACAGGTTTTATTAAAGCTATAACAGTTTTCGGGTAACAAAACGGCATTACCAACAAATAATACCTTGTCGGATTTTGCAGCAGTTGTAATGGCCGAATTGTTGAAAATAGCAACGAGCGAATCGAGGTACACAGGTGTTACTTCTAAATCAATCCCAATTTGAGGATAAGTAGAGCGCAGCCCTGAACGTGTAACACCGAGATTGTTTAATATTAAATCTTTTGCTAAAGTGTCGTTGTTCGAAATAAAAAGTGTGTCTTTCAGATTTATCGTAGCAGTATCTTTCGACATGTAAATGTAGTAGCTTCCAAATGTATCCATATTCTCTTTTAAGCATGAACTCAAAAGCAATGCGAACATTACAAGCATGGTAAGTTTAAATTTAATTTCTTTCATATCAATGTTTTAAAAAAAATTATTCCCAACCGGGATTCTGTTTAACAGCAGTAGATTTATTAACTTCGGATTGTGGTATTGGATACAAATACATTTTATCGCTCCATACACGTGTTTCAATTTTCTGACGGGTATAGGTGTACACATTCGTAGCGGTTTTTTCAATTCGCATTCCATAAACATCACTACCTATTGCCTCCTCGGCTATCATCCATCTACGCACATCCCAATAGCGGTGATCTTCGAATGCTAGCTCAACGCGACGTTCGCTGCGTAGTTTTTTCTTAAACTCATCTGACGTAATTGTTGATTTAAGGGCTACTAAACTAACAGCAGGACGTGAACGAACACTATTTATAGCCGTAAGGGCAGATACAGTTAAACCATCAGTTGCCGAAGTAAGTGTAGGAGAACCAAATGCTTCGAACATAGCCTCGGCATAATTTAGGTTCATTTCGGAAAAACGGAAGTAAATCCATTGTTTTTTTGCCGTTCCAGTGCTCAATGTTAAGTCTAAAGTTTCGTTGAGATGTTTTCGTAAATAATAGCCGGTTTTCGAAGCTGATTTACGTGGCAAACCTTGTGCGCCACCTTCCCAACATTCAACCACAACATTATCTTTACCAAACTTTTCGCCATTGCAAACTATGGTTTTTTTAAGGCGTGGGTCGCGATTGGCATAAGGAGAAAGGGGATTATAACCCGAGCCCGCCTCATCAATAGCTTTACCATTACGCGAATCGGAAGCAGAAAAGAATTTCATTTCGTACGCATCCACTAAATTTTGAGTTGGGCAAGTACCTGTTTTTCCGGTTGCAAAACCAACAGGGTAGTTTAGCGTTTCAAAATTATTGGTTGAGCCAAAGCGTTTTTCAAAAATCACCTCTTTACTCACTACATCGCCTAAATTGAAAAGTGCACTGTAATCGTTGTGAGAGCCATAAATTGAAGGCGACATATCCATTACAGCTTTAGCAGCTTTAGCAGCAAGTATCCAGCGGTCTTTCCGGTTTTCATCGGTATATCCAAGTTCAGGACGTATATTACCTGGGCGGTTAAATAAATCGCTGGCAGCATAAAGTAATGTACGGGCTTTGAGTGCCAAAGCTGCACCCTTAGTAGCTCTGCCAATATGCGCATTATTTGCAGTTGTATTGTAATCGGGTTCTAAATACTTAGCAGCAGTATCGCATTGCATGACAATGTAATCCACACATTTAGCAAAATCGGCACGTGGCATCGACTTCAACGTATCGGCATCGATAAATGGATCGTAGGCGCGAGTAACCAAAGGCACACCGCCATAACGTTTAATAAGTTCGAAATAGAAAAATGCTCGCAAAAAATGTGCTTCGTAACGGTGCATTTTTGTTAATTTTTGACGTCGTGCATATTCGTCAGGTGTACCAACTTTAAGGTATGTCCAATCCACCTTTTCGAGCAAATCAAGAAATACATTTGCTTTGCGTATGCCATTATAATTACGAGTCCAAACATCTCCTTCGGGGTTCGAGAATGCATTCCAGTTACCCGAATTAAAATTCTGTATACTTTCCATATCGTTCACCTCTTCGGCCTCGTCACATGCTGCTGCAAGCATCGAAACTCCAATACGGTCGTAACCATCAGGTAAATAAGAATATACGTTATTAATAGTGGAAGTAATACTAGCCATATTCCGAACTACATCTTCTTCCTTTTTGAAAGCCAACATATCCGACTCGGTAAAGTCGCAAGATGAGAATAGAGTCATTGTAAGGACAACGATTGCCAACAAGCTTTTGAATTTTATGTTTTGCATTTTTCGGTGTAATTTAAAATTGAACATTTAAACCAAAGTTATACGATTTCATAACAGGATAACCTGTAAGCACTTCAGGGTCGACCATATCTACATTATCTAGCGTAAGTAGGTTTAAACCTCTTGCAAAAAATCGTACACTTTTTATTTTTGTAGTTGCCAAAAGCGATTGAGGCAGCGAATATGCTACTTCGACATTGCGTAAGCGCACAAAATTGCCATTTCGATACCAGAAGTTTGACTCTTGATAGTTATTCGAATTTGCGAGTGTCGTTAAACGCGGGTAATCGGCTGTAGCCGCAGTTTCGGGTGTCCATGAGTTGGCAGCAAAAGTAGAAATGCGTGAAGAACCAGCTTGTAGCGAATGGAAAATAGCCGGATTAGTGCTCAAATTCACACTTCGTCCGAGTTGCGATTGTATAAAAGCAACAAACTCAAAACCTTTATAGCGAATTGCCAAGTCGAAACCAAATTCCGCTTTGGGTCTAAAACCATTCATCATAGGTTTTCTGTCTAAGTCGTTGATAATATTGTCATTGTTTTGATCTTTGTACTTTATATCTCCCGGTTTCACTTCACCATAGGATTGAAATGGGCTATTTGCAATTTCAGCTTCGTCAGCAAAAAAACCAATAGTTTCGAGCATAAATGGTTGCGAAATCGGTGTTCCCTGAAGCGATAAATAACTGTATGGTTTGGGTTCTTCGTTTATTGAGATAATTTTATTGAGATTATAAGCACCATTTACACCCACTTTAAAACCACAATCGCGAGTTTGTTTGTTGAACGAAACAGCAAATTCAATCCCTTTACGCTGTGTAATTCCAGCATTCATATTAGCAATATTACCACCAAAAAGTCCAGGTGTAATACTATTACTGCTGGTTAGAATATCAGTACGTTTTTCGTAATACACATTTGCCCAAGCCATCAGATTTTTGAAAAAATTAGCTTCGATGCCCATTTCGTATTTATAGGCTTTTTCGAACGAAAAGTTTACATTGGGATAAGTGCCTTCCACTATGCCCGACGCAGCCGTATTGGCACTTCCAAATGCCCAACTACTACCGCCAACATACTGCGTAACGTAAGTAAACCTATCGCCTACTGCGCTGTTGCCAACCATACCTGCCGAGGCACGGAGTTTCAAAAAATCAATTGCATTCGAATGTTTCAGAAAATTTTCTTCCGAAACAACCCAACCGGCAGAGAGAGCCGGAAAAAAGCCAAAACGATTTTCTTTGGTAAAATTTTCAGTACCACTGTATGAAAAAGAAAATTCAGTCAAATACTTTTGTTTGAAATCATAACCAACTTTTCCACCACCAAATTGATAAGCATACGCTTTGGGGTCGCCATCGAGTATGTATTTATCCTGATGGTACATAAACATAGCATCTACAGTGTGTTTGTCCGAAAAAGTACGATTATACTCCGTAAATGCTTCAATGGTCATACGGTCGTTTTGTCCGTCGCTATCAGGGCCAAAATAACTAAATGCACCAGCATTGCCTACTACATTTCCAGCAATAGGTATGCTGTCGACGCTGAGACCTGTAAAAACATCTTGCACTTGATACGTGCGCGACCAACCTTCGCGATTCGAATAAGTATTGTCGTAGCCAAAACGAAGTCCTACTTTCAAACCATCCACCAGATTACTCATATCGTATTTGGTTTCTACATTCGACATAATGGTGCGTTCGTTTAACCTGCGGTAACCTCTGTGTTGTACTTCGGCCATTGGGTTTACGGTATTGCCCGAACCGCCACCATAAACCGAACCATTGGCAATAATAGGAAATTGATTGCCCGGTGCTTTGTAGAGTAAGTTCCAAAAATCGGTTGTAGCCATCACTGGTCGTATTTTGGTATCAATTTGTCCCGAAATGTCGGCACGTAGAGTCCAGTTTGGCTTAATATTAACATCCATATTGGATCGAAAACGAAATCTATCAACAGAAGCATTGCTATTCCAACCTTGGGGCGATTGTGTGTTTTTATACAAACCTTCGGAGCCTAAATAGTTCATTGAAACAAAATACCGACCAATAGAATTACCTCCCGAAACTTGTACATCAGTTTGACGGCGTGTAGAGCTTGGTTTGACAATTTCGCCTAACCAATCGATGTTTGGATAATAATAAGGATTGCCATTTTTATAGTTTTCCATATTTTTGGTATCGTAGCGCGGATGTAACGAAGCCATTGGCAGACCATCCATTTCGTAGGCTTTGTGGTATTTTTTTGCAAAATCGTACGACGACAAAAACTGTGGAAACACGCTAGGTGCTTCAATACCCGCTTGAACTGAAACACTGGCCTTAATAGGACCTTCGGAACCTCGTTTAGTAGTTACTAATATAACACCATTAGCTCCACGTGCACCGTAAATAGCACTTGCGGCAGCATCTTTCAAAACCGATACCGACTGTACATCTTCAACTTGTATGGTATTTATGTCGCGTTCAAAACCATCGACCATTACCAAGGGCTGATTACTTGCCGAACCATACGTAATAGTTCCACGAATAAAATAATACAATGGCTGATCGTCGCCGGGCTCGCCTGAACCTTGTTGCATAAATAATCCCGGAATTTTGCCATATAGTGCCGTTCCCATTGCCGAAACTGAATTGTGCAAGCTTTCGCCTTCGATAGTCGATATTGATGCTGTGTTTTTGCTTTTTGTTACAGAATTATACCCAACCGACATTTTCGATTGTTTTAAATCAGTACGTAATACTACAAAAGGCATATCGTTCGTTTCAGTTACTAACTCGGACACATAACCAACTTTTGAAATAAGCTTGGATGCATTTGGTTCGGCATCGAACACCAACACCCCTTTTGCCGATGAAGTAACAGCAAGCTTATTGTTATTTACAAACACATTAGCTCCTGATACCGGTTGCATATTTTCGTCCACAATGAGTGCTCTGTAAGTTTTGAGCTGTGCCGATAATGTTAGCAGTGGAAACAGCATTAGCAAAAACGCTGTATAAATCTTGATGCGATATTTATTGTTTTTATGCATAATTTTTTCACTTAATAATATTAGCATTAGTTACCAACCCGGATTTTGAATTAATCCATATTGTTTATTTACTTCCGACACAGGAAATGGATGCAAATAATAGTTTTCGAACCAAGGGCGAGTTTCATAAATGTATTTTGTAAATGTATAGCGGTTGTTCGCCAGCTTTTTAATTTTCAAATCAAAAATTGGACCTCTGAATTTAGCTCCGAGTCTCCAACGTTTTAAATCGAAAAAACGACTATCTTCGAAACCGAGCTCTATGGCTCTTTCGCGCTGAATAAGTTCACGCACTTTCGTTTTAGTGTTAAATACATTTTCATCCAAATCCAACATCCCCGAGCGTTGACGAATAGCATTCAGACGAGCATAGACCTCATCAACAGGTTTTGAATTTTCGTCGCCATAATATTCGTTTAATGCCTCAGCCCTGTTCAGATACAACTCTGTTAGTCGCAAATAAGGAGTATATGGCCGCCAAGCCTTTGGCGCTGTAAAACTTGTATTGTCAAGATAACCATATATAAATTTATTGAGATAATGCGTAAATTGTGCATTTGCTTTTTTCCCGTTTTTGCCCGAAGGATTGCCTGATGCATCATCGTATACTTCAAGACTTGCAGTAGACAACTCGGGATATACTTGCCCATTAAAACCAATAATTTGTGCAAAACGAGGATCGAGATCTTTGTAAGGATAGCTTGGTTGATTCACGGGCGAAATAGTGTCGTTATCCCAATCGCGGTAAGTACCATCTTTTTTCTGAAACATTTCCACATAATTAAAAGTAGGAACGTTCGATGAAAATCCATTAAATGGTGCTCCACGCGGCTTCCAATTTAAAAAATTATTGGTAGCAGTGCCCAAATATACCATAATCATTTCGGTATTGCCTTTGGTTGGAAATTGTTGGTACGCATTTGTATAATTCATATCAAAGTTTCCTGTATTAGTCAATAGCATTCCACTTGTAGCAGATTCGCACGAATCGATGGTTTGTAATGCAGCATCGGCAGCCATTTTCCAACGTTCGTTGTCGAAATTCATCAAACAAATTAAATTACTATTAGTGCCTAAATTATCGAGATATGGGCGACTATTGTTGAACAACGGACTGGCAACAAATAATAAAGTTCGCGATTTAAGACCCATAGCTAAAGCTTTGGAAGCACGTCCGAATTCGTTTTTATCTTTAATTACAACCGGGAAGTTTGGAGCGGCAATCACCTCGTCGCACAGCTGAACTATGTATTTGTAGGTTTCATCAATCGACGAACGCATAATAGCTGCATCGCCTGAACTTAGAAGCGCTTTTTTTACCAAAGGCACTCCACCATAACGTTTCAACATTTCGAAATAGTGCATGGCAATCATCGTTTTTGCATCTGCTTTGATGCGGTCTTTCTGAGCTTGAGTAGCATCGGGCACTTCATCCACGCGGTCAATTAGCTTCCAGCCTATGCGTATCGCTCTGTAATGGTTATTAAAAAGATCCTCGCCTATACTTTCGTTCGATATCCATTCGGCTGTGACTGTACCTTTGTTAAATCTGTGAGCTCCATAAGCACTTCCAATATAAAGTGACGAACCTATGTCGGTTGCAGCATCCAATAACGAACGATCTAATCGTGCTGTAGCAAATGATAGCTTAGCATTACTGTACACATACATGTGCATCAAGTACTTTTCAACGTTAACGCGTTTCGAAAAAACGGAATCTTCGTTGAATTCACTCACCAAAGGGAATTCAAGATAATTGTCGCAGGAAGGTGTAACTAATACATAGCCTATTGCGAGCACGATGGTTATAATTTTAAGGAATCGTTTCATACGATTATATTTGTTTTTTATCAGTATTATAATTATTTAAAAGCTAACCTTCACTCCGGCATTAAACACAACTAACTGAGGATATTGAAGATCGGAAGTTTTCCCATTTTCGGGGTCGGCTATTTCAAGTTTATCCCAAGTATATAGATTTTGTCCATTCACATACAATTTCAAATTGCTTATACCTATCGTTTTCAATAATTTCTTTTCGATATTATAGCCAACTTCCATATTTTTCAATCGGAGATAAGAGGCATCGCGCTGCCAAAGTGACGATGAATAATAATTCGATGCGTTGGCATAATTTACAGTTAATCGTGGACGTGTTGCTGTTGTTGATCCCTGCATCCAACGTTCATATTTTACCGACTCTAGTATCTGCCCAAATCCATCTCCTGGCTTTTGCATAAACCCATCAATCATAATCGACACATTGGTTGCTCCCTGCAACAAGAAACTGAAGTCGAATGCTTTGTATGAAAATCCTCCCGACAAACCAAAATTCACTTCAGGGTAAGTTGGGAACCCAATGGGAGTTAAATCCTTTTCGTTAACCATACCATCGCCATTTACATCGGCATATTTTGCGTCGCCGGGCAACGAAATACCTGAAAACTGCGAAGGCGATTGTGCCACATCATTGGCATCGCTAAAAAATCCAATGAATTTATAACCAAAAGGTTGACCATAACGGCGACCGGTACGTGCCAAATGTGGATTTAACACATCATAAGCCTCATCGGTGTAAATTAATCTGTTTCGTGCAAAAGAGTAATTCCCTTTTATAAAATAATTTACTTTACCAATTTTATCATTCCAACCCAAATCTACTTCAAATCCACGGTTAATCATAATCCCTAGGTTTTCGGTCGGAGGAGTTGCACCATACATGGTTGGGATAGTTTCTCTATTATCCAGAATATCGTTGCGCGAATCAGAAAAATAGTCGAAATTGAAATTTAATTTTTGTTTAAATAACTTGATATCAATACCATAGTTTTGCTTTTTGGCTTTTTCCCAAGTTATATATGGATTTCCTAATTTATCTTCGTAATACGAACCGAGTGCTTTAAAATCTTCGCCAATAAGTGCACCTGTCGACGATTTATAACCCGAAGGATAGTAAAGAAAGCGGCTTCCACCTTGGTCGTTACCCACTTCGCCATACGAAGCACGAAGTTTGAAATGACTAACAATATTTTCGGGGAGAATCGATTTAAAAAAGCCTTCGTCGCTTACAACCCATCCACCAGAAATGGCTGGAAACAAACCAAACCTTCGCCCTTCGGCAAAGTTTTCGGATCCATTGTATCCCAAATTAAATTCCATAAAGTAGCGTGAATCGAAATTGTACGTTACACGGCCAACCAAACCTAAATAAGAAACCGGAACACCAACAGGCGCAGCTACTGCAAAACGTGTTTTATTTTGGTTGTAAAGCAATAAAGCAGATGTGTTGTGTTTTCCAAAAGTACGATCATATTGCATACCAGCTTCAAAATACTCTTTTATTAAACGCGAGCTGTAACTTGTATTACTTAGTCCGCCAATACTTTCATCTTTTGATTGATACAAGGTGTAAATATTTTCGTGCTGGTTGTTTATCACAGTGTCTTTCAAAATATAAACGGCAGGTGAACGTACTCTTTCCACACTATATACATAGCGCGTATCGTAGGAGTATTTTGCTCGGGCGCTAAGTCCTTTGGTTATAAAATCGAGCAATTGATTAATTCCTGCAGAAGTTTGAATAGTGTTATCGGTGTATTTAATGAAACCGGTACTCATGGATAAAATCAGATTGGAATACCTGCGCCCATCTAGGAATACTAACTTATCGTCCGAAAAGCCTGGGGAATATAGAGCGGCTGTGCCTGGGATTGACTGATATAATGTAGGGTAACCACCATTGGAGCGGTCGCGGTTTTTAATTCCCGTAATGGTTCCCACACTAAAATTAAGCTTTGTTGTATTGGTAAGATTTACATCTAAATTTGTACGAACGTTGTAACGTTTATAACTATCGTTGTTTGAATAGCCATATTTTTCGTTGAAATTTTTATATATTCCATCCTGATTTTGGTAACCAACCGACACATAATAACGGGCAAACTTTGAACCACCACTTACATTAACATTGTGTTGTTGCTGCGACGAATAATCTTTCATCACCATTTTGTACCAGTCAATATTGGGATAAAAAACAGGATCCGTACCATTTTTATACATCTCAATATCGTGTGCCGAATAACTAAGTTGCTCTGGTTTCAACAAGGAATTGTCGTTCAGTTCGGCTTCGTTTCGCAATAAAGCGTAGTCGTAACTATTTACGAATTTGGGAAGATTAATGGGCTGATTTACTCCAAAATTACCTGTGTAACTCACCTTTGCAGGTCCTTCTTTTCCTTGCTTGGTAGTTACCACAATTACACCATTAGCACCACGCACACCATATACAGCAGTCGAAGCAGCATCTTTCAACACAGTCATCGACTCAATTTCATTCATATCGAGCTGTTTGAAGTCGCGCTCCACACCATCTACAATTACCAATGCATCGGTGTTATTATAAGTTCCGCTTCCGCGAATTTTGAAGCTGGCGTCATCATTACCTGGCTGACCCGAAATTTGGCGCGAAAACACACCCGAAACTCTACCAACAAGAGCCTGAGAAGCATTAATTACGGGTGATTTCAACATCTCTTGTGTACTAACTGTAGCCAACGCACCAGTTACGTTTATCTTTTTTTGAGTTCCATAACCAACCACCACAACTTCGTTTAAAACCGTCTGTTTTGATTGAAGTGTGATTTTTGCATGCGAACCAGAAACCAGAACAACTTCTGCTTTTTCATACCCTACATAACTTATTTCTACAGTGCTTTTTTGTGTTATTGCAGGGAAACTAAATTTACCATCCATATCGGTTATTGTTCCGATAGTACTGTTCTTAATTTTTACACTTGCTCCAATAATTGTTTCACCCGTGTTATCGAAAACCGTTCCACCAATTCCAATATTTTGTCCTATCACATTTACCAATGGTAATGCAAGTAAAAATAAAAAAAAGACGATGAATTTTAATTCTTTTCCGAGCAGCAATAAAGACAGCTTACGGCAACTGTTTTTTGTGATTATATTCGTCATATTAATACAAAGTTAATTATATATGCAGTTTTCATTTCACAAAAGTAAATGTCATTGCTCAAAATACGTTTCGATATTGTTACATAAACGTATAAAATTGTTACATTAACAGCTAAGCACTCTGAATATTAGTGCTTTATGATTTTTTATGAGAGATGATAAATGATAAAATTAACTCAAATATAAAAAACAACCAAAGCAAAAGCAGTTGAACTTAATCGTTATTCTGAATCGAAAGGACAACCTGATGAAGAATTATCAACAATAGTATAGGGATTGATTTAATTTTGTTTGTGTGAAATTGTATCCTGTTTTAATGTTGATACAAAACGGGCAACAGAATCTCCTATGCTATTATATGCTTCTTGTTTATAATGAACATAATCCCATAACCAGCCTTTTGTAGGAAATGTATTGGTTGAAGTATAGGCAACATGAACATTCGGAACGGTTTTAGCTATTTCGCATTGAACTTTTCGTACAACCAGACTACCAGTAGCAGCAACATTGGTTTGAAGCCCTGTAAGCACTATATAAAATGGTAATTTCGAACCAAATTGAATCCGAAAACGAGAAATAAGTTTTTCCAAAGCTAATTTGTATTCTGATTCTGTTTCTTTTCCGGCAAGAATGGCATTAGCATCTCTTTCGCCTTGAAGCCAAATGATACCGGAGAGAGGAATACCTGATTTTTTAATAGCTTGATTTACTTTACTCACTGCAAATTCAAAAACCTTGAGATTTCCAGTCTCATCCCATGTTCCATAAGCCAACAACTCACCTTTAACACTGTTTGAAGCACCTCCACGAGCTGCTGAAACAATCAATATTTTTTCACCGGTAATTGAATTCAAGGTTTTCGCAAATGCTGGTCCAATACTACCTTTGCCCTGATGAAGATTATTAAAATTCTGTCCTATTGGATCCTTTAAAAACTGAAACTCGTCAGTTAAAATATTGTATTCAAAAGCAGTTCCCAAGATACAATTTGGACTTTTAGTAACATCGTCACTATTGCCAACAGCATTACTTTGGCCTGCAATTAAAAACAGCTTGCTATTTTGAGCTGATAATGAAAAAACACTGGAATAGATAGAGCTAATTATCAATATACTCCACACGACTAAATAATTCGATTTTTGTTGTATTAAAGAATTGTTTATTTGTTTCATAATTTTATTTCATTTAGATGATTAATAGTTGCTATTGATACTTTTCAGAAACAAATGACTTAGCAAACTATCACAACCCTTATTCCAATTAATTTTCCCAATTTATTAATATTATCAGCAATATGCCCTACGCCAATAGCGCAGTGGTGAGCCGGTCCTTGCTTCGACCATTCGTCCATAAACCTTTTAGCGCCTTTTGAGAATCGGTATCGACTATTGGTATTACCTATTTCTAATACAGGTCCGGCAACTGATTCTCCCTCGGCAACCAACAAAAACACTTCGTCCTTACCTTCAACTACTGATAGTAAAGTAACTGGCCCATGTTTAACTGTCATTTGGATAGACAATCCTTTGCCCGGTTTGCCGTGATAAATGGGTAGCGGAACAAGTTTAACACGACCTTCGGCAATGGCAAAATGTGCAGGTCCATCGTGACCAAGCATCACCACATCGTCGTTGAAATCCATCAGATAAAACTCCGAAAAAGAACCACCTGCACCAAATTCGTCCATAATTTTCATGGCTTGAGCATTTTTAACCTCACATTCACCCGCTACGGGTATGTTTTTGCCCGTTAATAAAGTATTTCCGGCAATTACGGATGTTACAATATTTTCGTAATCATTGCCCGATTCACCTTCGTAATAATACGCCATTGAGCCCAGATTATGTAGCTCCACCAGTTTATCGAGTGCCACCGATGTGCGGGCAGCTCGCTCAATTTCTTGCAGTTCACATTCGTTCGAAACATCAAAAGCGGTATAAAAACCTTGCATTTTGACATACAATTCATGTTCGGTTACTTCATCGCGGAGTTTTTTCAACTCACACATTTCCAATATCTCGAAATGAGTACCAAATACAGCCGCTTGTTTGGTAACATCGGTATAAACATCGAGCATTCCACCGTAATAATGTCCTAAAATTCCCATACGATTAGTACGTAATGCATCGGCTACTCGTGCAGCTTCGAGCCACTCTCCAATTTGAGTCCACACTTCGGCTTGTTGCAAGTAGCCTGTAACAATCTCGTAACCAATGCCGGTACGATTGAGCACCGATGCAAATTCGGGCACCGAGCATGCCTGACAATGTTCCAACCACACACCAGTCATTTTACCGCGGTCTTTCAGGTTATTGAATGCTGTATAATCCAATGCTGCTACTGGTTGTAAATTAAGCATAATTACCGGCACTTTGGCTTTTTGAACCACCGGCAATATGGTGGACGAAAGTGCATAAGTGGAAATATACAAAAAAAGCACTTCAATATCGTTTGTGCGAAATAAATCGGCTGCCTCGCGGGCTTTTACCGGATTATCAACCATTCCACCATCTATCACTTCCACACCAAACTGCTCAATTTGGTTTTTAATTTGTCCTTGATACTTTTTTAAATTGTCTAACAATCCGTCAAACTGAGCCCAATAGGTATCCAACCCGACTCCAAATAATCCTACTTTAATCATGTGATTCTTATTTTTTTAATAAACATCAAATTGTGTAATTGCTTTTGCTTTAATTAGTAATTTTACTCCCTTGGTAGTTATTGATGGAATTTCCTTTGAGCAAATAATGCCAAAAACAGACCCTTTGTAAACCGAAATCCATGAACCATCGGCTTGTTTTGCCTGAAAGTCAAAAGATTTCCCCTGACCACGCAGATAACCCGGATTTTCAATTGAAAATTCAAACTTATGAATGGTTTTTGCTTCTCCAAAATCTACTTCTGAACTGTTTACTCCTGCAGAATCTAATTGAGAACTAAGCTTTTTATCAAAAGTAAACGATTTTTCAGATTGTAATCCCATAGCAATATCCTCAACAGATTTGTCAAATTCGAGTTTCACAATAGTATTTAGTGTATCAGGTGTACCTGCGAGCAACCAGCCATCATTGGTTTTTGCAACTTTAATATTTCCTGTAACAGATTTCCAACTAATCAAATCGCGCGGTATTGCAGAAAGTTTTATCCCTTCACGTGGCCAGTCGAGCGCATGTACATAAACAGTATTGCCATTAAAAACACTGTTTTTCCAAGGTCCGGCTTTGCACCCATCGAGCGTATAGCCATATTTATTAATCCATGCACCTGTAGTTTTTCCGGCAAGTGGCTGCGCATCGAGCATAGGTGGCAAACTGAAAAGATAATTGTAATCGTTTAAAGCAACTTCCACCAAGGTATGTATCCGCTGTTTTTCAGTAGTCATATTTACAATGTCAGCGCGTCGCCATTCGGGGGTTACTTTGAGCGTTTGCACTTTACCATCCTTATATTCACATTCGATAGTCGTATTATTGGAAGCACAAAGTTTGAAATTCACATCCCAATTTTCGGGCCAGGCAGGCAAAAGAAAAATCTTTTTCCCATCACTTTGCAACAACATACTTTGTAGTGTATTTACAGAATTTGCTCCATGATCATTGTCGGGTGTTCCATCCATTTTACATTCCCAAAAAGCAGGAAATCTTGGTCTTGGACGTGTTGGGAAAGGTGTTCCAATGGCAATATTATCAGTCCAATTCACAAACTGATCGTTAAAATTTATGCTGGCTAACCGGGATGCTTCGCGGGCTAAACCAAGATAGGCTGCTTGTACCGGAGATGACTGCCAGCCGCCTGTTTCAACCGCCTGTCTGTCATTCGTACCATCTAAACTAACTGTGCGAACGTGGAATGATTGGCGGGCAATTGCGAGTAATTCCGGTTTGCCAATCCATACCTGACGAAATGGATAGATTGAATATAGTTCAGGACTTTCACAGATTTCTCTGCCTGCATCGTATTTTTCACCTACTGCCAACAACAGTTTTCCCCTTATCGTGCGCAATGGCACTTCGGGCATTGTGTTATTTAGTTGTGTCCAATAATTGAAACGTTTATTATCCAGTTTGAACGATAGTAATTTACTCAACACATACTTTAAACATCCCATTTCAGTGGCAGGATTAGTAACACCCTGATAGGTTTCGGCACAACCAACGCCTTCCATTTGCATGATTCCTTTCTCGTTGCGCTTCGGGTAATGGAGTTCATAAAAGGTAAGAAATTCATCAGCGCAAGGCAAAAGCACATCATTAAAAAATCGGGCATCCTGCTTATGCTCATAATATTCACACATTATTGCAACCGTTTCAACCGTAGGTAACAGATGATATTTGAGGTGTGGCGGCACATTTTTCCAGTCCCACACACCCAAATTATACCACCAACTTGCTTCCATAATAAAAGCACCATTGTGCCCGAAGGTTTTCTGACAGCGGTCTTTGCATAGTTCCAAACCACTGCGCACAAACTCCATGCTTGGTTTAATAGCATCGTAATCGCCTCGTGCAGCCATCGACCAGAGTGGATGACGGGTATTTTGCCACATAAACGAAAGATATGACCAATCTCGGCCATCCGGGGAGACTGGTTTATCTTTAGTTTTATTAAAGCCCATCACACCTGCAGGCATATCCATTGTAAATAATGACCCATTAAATGGAGCCGGCACTTCCCCTCTGTTTGCCGCTGCTTGCAGAAAGCGTTCTAATGCATATTTCTGATTTATTTGATTGATATTGAGCTGTGCATCAATGGTTTTATGTCCTTCGTAAGCTAACGAGCCTTGAGCAAACTGAGTATAGCGGCATTGGTCGAGATTAAACGTATCGGTTCCGGCATTTGTGATATTGATATAACTTCTATCCCAAAATGATTTCCAATAAGCGCAATGTTTCTTCCAATCATTTTTGGTTGGTTTTGATGCCTCATCTAACCAATTCTGAATTTTATCCGGCTGCGTTGAAAGTACGTTTATTGAGAAATCAAATTTTGTAGCTTTTGAATTCAAAACCAATGTAGTTGCATTCTTTCTTACAAAGTTTTTACCCTTTAAAACACAGCCCGAAGTGCGGTTGAGAATTGGATCCTTAGTTTTTGCTACAAATTCGGGCGAATTCTGCTTTTTAAAATTTTCACCCCACGAGGATGTCTGATTTCTATAACACCACGCCAGTCGATTTGATTTATCATTAAAAAGTATTCCAACAGTACCTTTATGAGGTAAAGAATCTGAATTATTCTGTAAAGGGCGTAAAGTCTCTAACGAAATAGTAGCAATGTGTGGAGTTTTACTCTTTTCTTCAATTCGGATAACTGAATTGTTGGCATCCACCCAAATTTTGAATTGTACATCACCACCCTGAATTAATATTGAAGCATCAATCAAATTAAGAGTTTGCTTAAAATTAGTTGTTGAAAGTGCCGGTTGTAATGTTACTCTAACACGGCCAAGTTTTGGCAGTATATGATTTGCGTCAAAGGCATTTACTTTGCTAATATAAAAAAGTAAATCCCCATTTTTTTCAACCCACACATTTAATCCAACATCGCCATTTCCCAAAGGCATTGAGCCAAACGAGTTTTCGCTTGGCGTATTCCATGTTACATTAAATTGTGATAAGTTATTCTTGGCTTCTGCAAAAACTGACAAAAAAGAACAACTCATTAACGCAAAGAATACTATTTTATTCCGTAAAAACCTTACTATCATAATTTAAACCATTTCATTATTTCATTGGCAATTAAAGTATGACCAAGTTCATTAGGATGATTGAATTGTGCCATATATTTATCGAGTTCAACCTTGTCGGAATATAAAAATTCAAACGCTTTGTAACTATCCGCCAAACCAACATTATTATCAGCTGCAAGTTTACGTACTTGTGCAGCATGTTTTGCCAATTCGTTATCGGGATTTGCATAATCAACTTTGGTATCGGGCGATGGTGTAAGCAAAATCACTTTTATGCCTTTGGCAATGGCTTTTTTAATCATCTCGTCCCAAGCTTTGTAAGCACGTTCAAGTCCAATATTCCTATCGTTAAGCGAATAATCGATAAATAACACATACATTTTGAGCGACAATACATCCACATCAAAGCGTTTTGCACCTCGCTCCGCATTTTCGCCACCTATGGCTGTAACTATTGTATTCACAACCGCATAAGGATATTGCTCTTTCAGTTTTTTGAGAACAAGATGTGGATATGCCCCCAGAGTATTTACAAACGGTGTTCTGAAATAGCCCGAGGGCACACTATGACCGTGAAAAACCAGATTTAACGTTCTGTTTTTGCTCCATTTTATTTGAAGTTCATTTTTGATAACCGAAAGATAAGTTGCGCTGTCCGCTACTTGATTTTGCTGACCGAAAGTTACAATCGGTAGAAAAATGAATAATATAAATATTGCTTTTTTCATAAAAAAATTTTATTTTGTAAATTCAACTCTCACAGGCCCAATAAGTCCAGAATTAGTACGTCCCACATATTGCGATGGCGTATTCAGATAATGATTGCCAAGTGTATTGAAAACTAAAATTTCGATGCGGTTTTCGCCTGCTTTTAATTTGGCAGTCAAATCAAATGTCCACGGCGAAGTGGCTTTTTGACCAATCAATTGTCCGTTTACATACACATTGGCAGAAGCAACAACATCGCCAAGGTCAAGCATAATGTTTTTAGCCACTGATTGTTGCGCATTTACTGTCACCGTTTTACGATACCACAAACCACCAGAATAAGTTCTTAACGATTCGTTTTTATCCAAATCTCCCAGGCTTATTTCGCCTTTTCCGCAATCTAAAGTAATGGGTTCTGGAATGGCAGCTCCACTATAAAAACCAGGCAATTGCTCAACTTTCACCGCCACAGTGGCCGATTTGATAATTGAAGCAGGAAAACTTACTTTCCAAACCTGTAGATTTTTATCGGCCAATCGTTCTTTTTGGCTTTGGGTAGATTCCGCTGGCACTTCCACGCCCGAAATCCAGACTGCTGGTTTAGCTTTCGCAACAATATACATTGTGCGGGCTCCAGGCGGCGAAACAAATCGATACCAACCAAAATCACCTGTACTTTGAGGGAAACAATTAAATGGAAATACCGAAGATTTTAAGTACCAGTCTGTTGCCAATGAAACAGCTTTGGCGGAAGTTTTGGCAGCACTATTATCTTCAAAAACAAAATAACCACGACCCACCGAATTGTATTTCAACAAAACAGAATTAATTCCCTGCTTCAATTCCACAGTGGTTGAATTGATATCTATTGCACTTTGATTTATGATTATTTTGGTAGGTTTTATTCCGCCCTTGTTGATGCTTGCTGGCATTTTTTTCGTTGTTAAAACAGTTGACCATAAATAATAAACAGTTCCTTCCGGCTCTTTACTTAACGGATAACTTGGTATGTGAATTTTCGACTTATCAATTTTCCCAAACGAAATAAGCTCGTTATTTATCTCTCCTTTGAGCCCGTGATATCCTTGATGACCTCTATCGTCTTTCAATCCCCAACGCCACGAAAACTCGTAAGGTGCCCAACTGTATTGTTTTCCGTTCATTTCAACAGACTGATTTGCATCTACTTTAACAAGCTGAGCTAATTTCGACTCCAATATTTCAAAATCGGTATTAGCTGGAAATGGTCCAAGCTTTAAAAACTGAGGGCCATAAGAAACCATTGCCGTTGTCCAATTGCTATCGTCGAAAGTCGGTTGTTGCCAATTTAGATCAGCGGCATTTTGAGCTGCATATTTCATTTTCCAAACTTCCACGCCAATTTTGGCATCATAAGCCGGCAAACGATAATCGCCATATTTATTGTCCAAGGTGGGTTTTAGTTCAAATTCCCAATTGTTATTATCCAATGTAACAATTTCATTTTCTGCGACTTCTGACACTGTTTCAATTTCGGCTTTTCCAGGGCTAAACACGATTAGCTGTGGTTCATTTTTCTCCAAAGGAAGACTTATTGTTGTTCCGGTAGCCGACACTTTAACCACTTTCAATGGTTTTGTGCTACCGTTCCATGGATTCCAAAGTTCTGCTTTTCCTTTTACACGAAAAAAACAGTTGGTACCTTTTGGCACATCGTATACAAAATATAAATCACGATTACCTATTTTGCGATGTTGGATATCGCTAGTTACACTATCCAAAAGCACTTCAAAGTCGGGTTGAATGTGTTTTTTAATAGTCGATTTTACATCTTTTATGTTTGATAAAAAAATACCAAGTCCACCTACTTTGTTTTTTTGCAAATGATTGTTCACACCCGTATTTTCATAAGTCATACCAAATATTTCACGAATCATAGTTTGCAACTTGGGGTCGTTAGCACCAATACGCTCGCTGGCTTGTGGAAGACTACCAACAGCTATCACTAAACCTCCTGCACGGTAAAATGCCAACGCTTTTTCGATGGTAGAATAGCGTACTGCCGCTAATGCGGGTAAAATAAGTACTTTGAATTTTTCTCCGCTAACCTGTAATTCTTTATTTTTAATTTGGCTTCTTTCCAGCGATTCAAAATCCATAAAGTCGAAATCAATGCCATTGGGATAGAGGTCTCGGGCAATGTCGAAAGCAGTTTCGGTAGCTTCTTTTCCTTTCAGATTGGCTTCAGTTGGAGCAATAGGGTATATCATGGCTATATCGCATCGGTGATGACCTTGCGAAAGCACATAGCTGAGACGCTCACTGCATTTAAGAAAATCTTTCATGTTTTCCCAATATGGCTGACGGAAATGATTGTCTGGTGCAGCCCATTCCCACGAACTGCCGTGGGTGCTATAATACAGCCCATGTAGACTGAGCAGGTTGTGCCCCATAGCAAAATTGGCAAAAGTAGCATCGGCCACTTCGGCGCTGCTTGTACCCCATCCACTTCCGTAAAAGCCCTCCAGCCAGGTGCGTGGACGTTCGTACATGTGTGCAATAGAACTTGCTACTTTATTTTTGATAATGTCTTTGCGCAGATGCGGTTGGTCGTTGCCTGGCCCTGAAGTCCATCGTTGCGTGCGGAAATAATCGCCAAACTCAGTGACATCGCGTCCACGTCCCCCATGATCGCAACCAAATAACATACCGCGACTGGTATGCCAATCGTACACAGGTTTAAAAAAACCCTCCTCAGATAACGACACCATTACATCGTTATAATCCATTCTTGTTTTGTACGATTCTGATCCAAGGTTTACATATAGTTGTTCTAATTTTGGTGTTATATCATACCCTTTTCTCTTCAAAAATTCAGCACTAAACTTTTCGTTCCAAAGCCAGCCGCGTATCCCAAATTGCAATTCATCCGAAAAGAAAAAATTAAGTCCTTTACCTGCTTCACCTGGGCAATTATTTTCAAAGCGTTGAAAAAACATCTCTATTGTTTTTTGCCCACTAAGCGGATTCATTGGGTCAAAGGAAGTTTTTACAGTCGTTTTATAAACCACAATAATTTTCCAATCACCTTCAGGCGATTTCCAATTTAGTTCATCGTTTTGTACATTTCGAAGCAAATTTAAAGCTGATTCAGCTTGCAATTGTTTGTCAATTATACGATAAGCCACAACACGCATAACACTTTTTGGAATCGCAATCTTTATATCCTTAGTGTTGTTTGCGTCGTATTGCTTCATTTCAATTTTTGCTCCAATCATCGATGGGTTTTCCTTAAGCATTTCATCAACATACCAACCCTGACCAGCAGCGCCCAGCGTATAATCGCTCAAACTTACCGACATATTGTATTTCTTTGCTTCGGCTACAAACCATCGAAATAACTCCCACCATTTTTCGGAAAACAAAGCTGGCTTGCTCGGATAAGTAAGTCCGTAAGTAGCACCACCTTTGTCGGTATGGCAATAATTAATTTGCAATCCTGTTATGCTCATGTCTTTCAATTTTTCCAATTGCGACGTGATGCGCTCTCGAGTTAGCGTATCGCCCAGCCACCAGTAAAAAGAAACTTCTCCATAACCTTTTGGTGGATTTTTAAAGCCAGGTAATACATCCAGCTTTGATGATCTGTCAGGAAATCCAGGAGGAAGCGTTGGAGTGTTTTTTCCTGAAATTGCTTGCATTATTAGCAAGAATAAAGCAGCTGAAATAAAAAGTTTCTTAAACATTATGTTCTTTTCTGATTTAAATTTTAGATTATACTGGCACTGTTTTCTTTAATTTTTCAACCAAATTAATTATTATCTCATTTGTATTGAAATATATAAAAGGGAGAGTTATTAACTCCACTCAAATTAATTAATGATTTTATTGTAAGATACAAAGTTATCAATTATGAAAAAACATATCTTTTTATCATGTTACCATTACTATCATTATTGTAACATGAATACGCTAGAGAATTATGTACTAATTATAGTTTTAGATAGTCTATTTTGGATTTAGCTATTGTCAATCTCTTTATTAATGTTATGACGAATGGAATTAAGCCCATTGAGCTGTAAGTTGAGAAACTAAAACCACTATAGCAATAAATAGAAATATACTTTTTTTCACTACTGTCCGGTTATAAATCAAAGATAGTCAATTGATTATAATCACAAGCAGTTTCTGTTTTGTAAAGTTGTTTTATAAATAGTTGATTTATAGGAGTTTTCTCAAACACCGACAGACTAAAAGTCTGTAATAAAGTGTAGAGATTTTGCTCCAAATTTAATTTCTTTTTTGTAATGGCAACAAGTAAATATGCACATATTGCTATCCATATCTGGCAGCAAACAGCATTGTAGCTTGTTCCGTAAAATGCTTTAATTCGAAGATGTTGTTTTATCCATTTAAAGAATAATTCAACCTTCCAGCGTTCTTTGTATAATTGTGCAATCGTAATTGCAGGTAAAATAAAGTTGTTTGTCATAAAAACGTAAGTTATTCCTGTTTCACTGTCTAAGAATTTGACAATCCTCAAATAATCAGGATAATCTTTTTTAGTATAGTAACCAGTCAACTTAACTTTCTGATCAAACTTTAAACCGGTTGATTTATCAACCTTTGAGCTATACACTCGGCGATAAGCCATATTGTCTTTAGCTCTGGTTATAAAATAAGCTTTGTCATGCGTTATTTTGTAAAGTCTCTTATAATCAACATAACCCTTATCCATTACATAAATTGAGTTGGGTTCAATGAGAATTTTATCTAAGATATTTACATCGTGACAAAGTCCATCGGTTATTTCAATAAATGTTGGAATTGAGCCTCGCAAGTCTAATAAAGTATGCAATTTTACTGCTGCTTTATTTTTGCGAAACTTAGCCCATGGAAAAAGGCTTAAACACAGATCTATAGTAGAACTGTCTAAAGCATAAGCCATGTTGTCAATTTCATTAAGTAGCTCGTTGTCTCTTTTATACAACAAACGCGCTTCTTTAATTAGAACTTGAGCAAAGTCAGCATAAATTCTCCAGTCTCTATTTTCATTAGCCTCTGCTAATGTAGATTTTGGAACTGCGTTCTTTATGCCACTGTGATATAATTTAGTTGAAAAAGCAACCAAACATGCTGCAAT
>CAMBSB010000087.1 GCA_945870155.1 Paludibacter jiangxiensis
ATCAAATAATTTGTTTATTTGTAATATATTTTGTATCTTTATGGCTGTAAATCAAAGATGTAAGATATGGCAAAAGCAATTTTCAAGTCATACAGTCAAGGTCAAGTAAGCCTTTTTCCAGCGAGTTTGGATGAGAAAATTCCACAACACTCACCTGTTCGCACCATTAATCAAATAGTTGATAATCTGGATATTAATAACGTTTTCGACACTTATAAAGGCGGAGGTACAAGTGCATACCATCCCCGCATGATGCTCAAAGTGGTATTGTACAGTTACTTGAATAACATCTACTCCTGTCGTAAGATAGAACAGGCTCTTGTTGACAGAATCAGTTTTATGTGGTTGTCAGGTAATCAAACCCCCGATCACAATACTATTAATCGTTTTCGTTCCTCACATTTAAAGGATAAGATTCACCAGATATTTACCCAGGTAGTGTGTATGCTTGTTGAAATGGGCTATTTAAGTCTGGATGTGATTTATGTTGACGGCACCAAGCTAGAATCGCGTGCGAACCGTTACACATTCGTTTGGCGTAAATCGGTTGAAAAAAACAAGGTAAAACTGGAAGCCAAAATCCGCAAAATTTTAGAGTTGGTGGAAGAAGGAATTGCACAGGATAACCACCCGGACGATGAACCACCTTCACCCATTGATAGTGAAGAATTAAAAAGACGCATTGCACAGATAAATCAGGAAAGCCGCTCTAAAGAAGAAAAGAAAGCAATCAAAACTCTTGAAGATAAGCATTTACCAAAACTTCAGGAATACGAGAAGCATTTAGATACGCTAGGTAAGCGAAACAGTTATTCAAAAACTGACCCCGATGCCACGTTCATGCGCATGAAAGAAGATCACATGCTCAACGGACAATTAAAACCTGCTTATAATGTACAGATAGGTACTGAAAATCAATTTTTTACTCATTATGATTTTTTCCCAAACCCCACTGATACTCTTACCTATATTCCTTTTATGAATGGTTTTAATGAGCGTTATAATCGACTCCCTCAAAAAGCGGTAGCTGACTCAGGATATGGTAGCGAAGAAAATTATGATTTTATGGAAGTAAATGATATTCAGTCATTTGTTAAGTACAATTATTTTCACAAAGAACAGAAACGGTCTTTCAAAAATAATGGTTTCCATGCTCAAAACCTTTTTTACAATGCCAAGGATGATTATTTTGTATGTCCTATGGGGCAACACATGGATAAAACGGGTACTATAAAACGAAAATCAGATAACGGATATGTATCAAATATAAGTGTTTACCAAGCAAAAAACTGTCATAATTGTCCTCTCAAATGCCTGTGTTACAATGCTAAAGGAAATCGAAGAATAGAAGTCAACCACAATCTTAATCTACATAAACAAAAAGCCAGAGAGTTGCTTAACTCCAAAGAAGGTCTTCTACACCGAAGCCGACGCCCCATAGAACCTGAAGCTGTATTTGGACAAACAAAAGCAAACAAACATTACAATCGGTTCAGACATTTTGATAAAGACAAAGTTATGTTGGACTTTGCCATCTTTGCTATTGCCTTTAATATAGGAAAGATGTATCGAAAAGCCATAATAATCAACAAATTACCCACTAAATCACGAAAATATCCTCATTTTTTTAGTTTAATTCTCTTTTCTATTCCAATTAAAGAAAAAGTGATTGAATTTTCAACAGTTGAGTGCGAATATCCCAGAGTCGCTGCATAATCGAAAAAAGAGAGGCTGCCCTTTTGAGACAGCCTCTTTTTATTTAATGTAGAGACGCAATGCATTGCGTCTCTACATTAAATACTGTTCACTGATAGATTTGTTTTCCTGAACACGATGTATCGTATCGGCAAACATATCAGCTATACTTAAAATTTTCACTTTCGCACATTTACCACAATCGAAAGGGATAGAATCGGTAAAGGCTATTTCAGTCAATTTCGACTCCAAAACTTTTTGAGATGCATTGCCTGACATTACGCCGTGCGAAACAATAGCCCGAACACTACGAGCTCCTTTTTCCATCATCAAATCTGCAGCTTTACAAAGAGTACCTGCTGTATCAACCATATCATCGGTAATAATAACATCCTTTCCATAAACATTACCAATTATTGTCATTTCGCCTACAACATTGGCTTTTTCACGTGTTTTATTACATATAACCATAGGCACTTCCAAGTGTTTTGAGTAGGAACCTGCACGTTTCGAACCTCCAACATCAGGCGATGCTATAACCAAATTTTTTAGTCTAAGAGACTTAATATAAGGCACAAAAATGGTCGAGCCATATAAATGGTCGACCGGCACATTAAAAAATCCTTGAATTTGGTCAGCATGTAAGTCCATAGTTATTATTCTATCAACTCCCGCAACACTAAGCATATCAGCTATTAATTTGGCTCCTATAGAAACACGCGGTTTATCTTTTCTATCCTGTCGAGCCCAACCAAAATAGGGAATTACTGCAATAATCTTGTAAGCTGATGCACGCTTAGCTGCATCTATCATCAACAATAATTCCATTAAATTATCCGAATTTGGAAAAGTTGACTGTACCAAATAAATGTACTGACCACGAATCGACTCTTCATAAGATACAGAAAATTCGCCATCCGAAAAATGTACGATTTTCATATTTCCTAAAGAACAATTCAAACTTTTGCATATTTTTTCGGCTAAATATCGACTGTTTGTGCCGGAGAACACCTTGAAATTTGAGGGGTTAGCTGTCATGGGTAGTATTTAATTTAGTTTTACTGAAATATAATGCAAAAGTACAGAAATATATTTTAAAAAACTGTGATGTTACAATTAAATTTCACATAAATATTTATACACATAAAATTCAAATAATTTTGCAATTATTATTGAATTAATTTCAATGATTATTTTAGAATTGATGACATTTATGCAATTAATGTTATTTCCGCAAACGTTTGAAATCAAAATGAGCACATTTTTAAAACGTGCCAAACATGTGTATTTAAAAATTCATTACTTTTGAAATTATATATAAAAAGATATGGTTTTTTAAGTTATTAGTTAGCAAAACTCAAATACAATATGAAAATACACTTTAAAATAAGCTATTTTACGCGTTGGGGTCAACGGTTATTGGTTACAGGAAACATTCCTGAGCTTGGAAACGGTGATTACTCAAAAGCTTTAGCGCTGAATTTTCAATTTCGTGAAGATTGGATTGGCGAAATTGACATAAAACAAGCTGACTCTACAGAGTTAAGATATAAATATGTTTTATTTAACGAAAACACAAATCAATTTGATGAGGAATGGGGAAATTACAGGAAATTAGACCCTGATAGTCTCAATTTAGATCATTTTTTCTGTTTAGATAAATGGAATTCACCTTCTTTTATTGAAAATACTTTCTTGAGTGCACCTTTTGCCAATGTGTTGTTGCGCGATGAACACGAAATAACAGAAATCACTAAACCAAAGAAATATACCCATGTTTTTAAAGTGAATGCACCACTTATTCCTAAAAATCAATCGGTTTGTATTATTGGCGATTGTAAGGAATTGGGTGATTGGTCGACAAACAATCCACATTTACTGCAAAAAACAGTTGAAGGACTTTGGCAAACTGAAATTGATTTGAGTAAAGCAAATACTGAAGTTCATTATAAATACGGATTATACGACCCTGAAGACAATAAGTTTTGTTATTTTGAATCCGGTTCTGATCATATTGCGCCCATTTTAAATTCAAAGAAAACCCTTATTCAAATGAATGATGGTTTTATAAACATTCAGGCACAAGGCTGGCAAGGTGCAGGTGTTGGCATTCCTGTTTTTAGCATACGTACTAAGAAAAGTTTTGGAGTAGGCGATTTTGGCGATTTACATCTATATATCGATTGGGCTGAAAAAGTCGGGTTAAAACTGATACAGGTTTTACCACTCAACGATACCATTGGTACGCATACCGATGCCGATGTTTTACCTTATGCAGCTATTTCTGCTTTTGCACTCAACCCCTTATTTCTCAATTTACCTGCTTTGGGCAAGTTTCCTGCAAATCACCCAATTCAAGTGGAATTTAAACAAATGCAGCCTAAAGTAAATAACGAAGAATTGGTTGCGTTTTTAGAAGTTATCAACTTTAAAATTAAATATGCTCGAGAAATATTTTTATTACAAAAAGATAAGTTTTTAAAAAACAAAGATTTTCTGGAGTTTTTCGCTAAAAATGAATTTTGGATGGTTCCTTATGCAGCTTACTGCGTTTTACGCGATAGTCATGGCACATCCGATTATCGTCAATGGAAAGAATTTGCGCATTTCGACAAATCAAAAATAGCAAGTTTCACTTCGCCGGAACAAGCACATTTCGACGATATTGCAGTGAACTATTTTATTCAATATCACTTACATACACAATTATTAAACGCTTCGAAATATGCTCACCAACATGGCATTGTACTAAAAGGCGATATTCCAATTGGTGTAAATCGGAATAGTGTTGACACATGGGTTTCTCCCGAATTATTCCACATGCACATGCAAGCAGGCGCCCCACCCGATATGTTTTCGGTGAAAGGTCAAAACTGGGAGCTACCAACTTACAATTGGGATATGTTGAAACGCACCAATTTCGATTGGTGGAACAAACGCTTTGCTCAAATGTCGAACTATTTCGATACTTTCCGCATCGATCATATACTCGGATTTTTCCGTATCTGGCAAATTCCTATAAATCAGGTAGAAGGAATTATGGGACATCTTTATCCTTCGGTACCAATATATATCAATGAATTTGCCGAAAAAGGAGTTTGGTTCGATTATAATCGTTTCTGCAAGCCATATATTACCGATGCCATACTTTGGGACTTTTTTGGCGAAGAGGCAACCTGGGTAAAAGCCAATTGTTTACAAATAGAAGATGGTTGGATATTGCGTTTAAAAACGCCCTATTTGAGCCAAACGAATGTTGAAAAATTATTCGAAGACAAAAAAATAACTGAAAGAGTAAAATGGGGTTTATTCGATTTAATTTCAAATGTATTGTTTTTTGAAGTTGAAGGCTCGAATGGAACCATGTATTACCCGCGTTATGGAATGGATGCCTTGCGAACTTTTAAAGATTTGGATGACTTTACCAAAAGCCGTTTGCAGGAATTGTATGTACATTATTTCTATCGCCGGCAGGATGATAAATGGTATCACTCGGGCATGGAAAAACTTCCGGCACTTAAACGTGCCACTAATATGTTGATTTGTGGCGAAGATTTAGGCATGATGACTCCATGTGTTACTACAGCCATGAAAGAATTAGGCATTTTAAGTCTCGAAGTGCAACGTGCTCCAAAATCAGATAAAATAGAATTTTTTCATCCGGCTGATGCCCCATATTTATCGGTGGTTACTCCATCAACTCACGATATGAGCACAATACGTAGTTGGTGGGAAGAAGACAAAGGTGTAACTCAACGTTTTTATAACTCGCAACTCGGACATTGGGGCGAAGCTCCTTTCTTTTGCGATTGGTGGATTTGTAGGGATATTATTCTACAACATTTATATTCACCGGCTATGTGGAGCATATTCCAAATGCAGGATTTACTTAGCATTTCGGATAAAGTTAGGCGCGAAAACCCACACGATGAACGTATCAATGTTCCTTCAAATTCAAAATATAGCTGGCGTTTCCGTTTACATATAAACATGGAAGATTTGATTGAAAATGAAGAATTTAATTCTGAGTTAAAAAATTACATTAGCCAATCGGGAAGATAAAAACTTGACAGTATTTTTTGTTTTTGAGAAAAATAAAAAAAGAAGTTTTCAAAAAAAAATCCATCTACGGTTTCAATAACATTGAAGCGAGAGATGGATTTTTTTGTAATATAAAATAAATATTTTATTCTTTGTCTTAATATTTAATAATTATAATTACCTTTACTGCAAAAATAAAATGATTGCATAACACAAAGTTTCATGCAATCATTTTTGAGTTTAGCAATTAATTATTAACACTTAATGTTTTCAAAAATGAAAAACTATTTCAAATTCAATCTTACAGGCAAAAAACTATTGCCTCTATGGTTACTTTTCATGTTACTGTTTCTTGTTCCTTATGTTTTTATCCAGTTCAAATTACAATCATTTCAGCACAATCCCTCACCCGAACCTGGTCAAGTTTTTCAAAGAATGTCGTCATTATTCCTTATTTATGGTGTCATGTTTGTATTGGTAATAATTGAATACATATTCATTTTTTACTTAGCGAAAATTACAATTAACAACATGGAATTCAAAGATAAAAGTTTGGAATTCACGGGTCAGTTTGGTGAATTTATTGGCATATTTTTACTTGGTTTATTGCTAACTATTATTACATTAGGCATTTACTCACCTTGGTTTATTACCGATGTATATAAGTTTTTTACAAAAAACACCAATTATAATGAAAGCGCTTTTGAGTTCAAAGGAAAAGCCAGTAATTTATTTGTAATAATTACATTGACTTTAATATTACCCATGATTATTATAATGATTGTAACTATTGCAATGACAGTTAAAGAATTAGCACAGTCGCAAACACCTAATATGGCTGCTACCACTATGCCCATTATCATGATGGGGGTAATCTTTGTTATGATGATACCTTATATGTATTTTGTGTATAAATGGATGATAAACCTGGTTTATAAAAACTACCAAATTCAATGGGAAACAAGCTTTTGGCCTTCGGTAGGTGTTATTACAGGGCAGATTATACTTTCAGTTATTACTGCTGGTATTTATTTACCATTGGCTTCATTGAAACTATATCAATATTTTGCTGAAAAAACTTTTGCAAAATCTGAACTTTCAACAAAAACTTTTGGATACGAAATTGAGCCATTGCAAGATTTCTTGTTTATTTGGGGTCAATCACTTTTGTCAATTTTTACCTTGGGTATTTATTATCCATGGGCATTTTGCAAAATTACAGATAGAATAACCAGCAAAACATTTGTTATTGAAATAAATTAAAATTCCATTTAGTTGGAAAACAAACAACAAACCCGGATTAGTTCATGTGCTAATTCGGGTTTGTTGTTTAAAAAAAATTAAATTGTTTCAGCGTGTTTTTTAAAATTATCCAAAATCATTTGCCAGCCTGTTTGCTGTAATTCAGGTGTATTTTCACTTTCCGCTTCAAATTTTTCAATTACAATAGTTTCATTTCCATTTTCTGAAAATTCCAACCAAACTTTCCGCTCATCATCAAGGAGAATTTCAAGGTGCTTTTTTTCAGCTATTTGCAGATACGATCCACTAAAATCAAACGAAAAACTACCATCTTTGGCAGCCATGGTGTACGAAAACTTCCCTCCTACTCGCAAATCATTACTTGCTGCGGGACAATGCCAATCTTCTCCTGCAAAATTCCATTTTACAATATGTTCCGGTTGTGTCCAGCAGTCCCAAACTGTAGATATTGGTTTGTTAATTGTTGTTTGTACAGTAATAATTATTTTATTCATAAAAATGTTTTTTTTTGATTTATCGAATTTAAACGATAAAAGCAAGGGGATTGTTCAACTAAAAATTGGTAAATTACCTCTTCGAAAAACTTGTAAAATAATAGAGAATATCATTCAAATATACCTGACTATTGGATCCTCAATGGCAAGGCTTTGAAAACATTGCTCCGATGCTGCTCGACAACCGCCTTTACATACATTCCAATGTTGGCAGGGTTTACAGAGTTCAGGTATGGTTGTTTCCCATTCAGTACTATAGTTCGAAAAGAGTATTTCTTCTAATTCTTTCTCAAAAATATTCCCGGCATTTATGGGTGAATGGTTGCAAAGTCGGATATTCCCTTTTATATCCAGTGTTATAGGTCGTTGAAGCGGGTTAAATGAGCAATGTCCGAAACCAATCAGGGGGTAGTCGGCAGGATTAAGCAAGCAAACGGGGGAGCAAACATTGGCTGTAAGTCGCAAACCGAGTTCTTCGGCCAACGTATTAGCTACTGTGAAGGCTGCACGCAGTTCGGTGGCTGTGGCCGAAACTTCCATCGGGTTATCACAGCCTTTGCCGCCAATGTTGTACCTGTTTAGCATAATGCGACTGCACCCGAGCGACTGTATAAATCGCAATATTTCCTCTATTTGATTGACATTGTGTTTTGTAATAACCACCACAGGGACAACACTTCCACCCAGTTTGAATACCTCAACGATAGAAGCTACCGACTTTTTCCAACTGCCTTTGACTTGCACCATGCGGTCGTGTGTTTCGGCCTGTGCAGAATGGATAGGAAATTCGAACAATCCGACACCCATTTTGAGTAATTGTTTGTAGTCGGCCTTTTTACCTTGTGTGCCATTGCTGATAAGGGTAATGCCTTTGCCCTGCATACGGCAGAAAAGCACTACTTCGGCAAAGCGTTCGGAGAGAAAAGGTTCTCCGCCCGTAAAAGCAACGGTTTTAATATCGGCTACTTCGAACAGTTTTTTGAGCGTTGCAATGGCTTTGGAGTAGGAGTTGAACGGAACGTGCTCCACAGCATCGGTTTTCCAGATATTGTAGCAATACACGCAGTTCAGGTTACAACGGTCGGTAGTTTCGAAAGCAATATGATGTAAGTTGAGCATCTGTTTCTATTGGAGTTTAAAACTAATTGGTATTGTATACCATACCCGTACTACTTTTCCTTTGTGTTTTCCCGGTATCCATTTTGGCATACTACGAATCAATCTTACTGCTTCTCTATCCATCGATGGTTCTAAACTACGTACTACCTCAACTTGTCCAATACTTCCATCCTTTTCAACTACAAATCGGCAAATAACTCTGCCGGTAATGGCTACATAACACATTTCAATAGGGCCAGTTTTCATGTTTTCCTGTATGAACATAAACATCTTTATATCTCCACCCGGAAATTCAGGCAATTGCTCAACAACTTCAGAAATTGAATTTGAATCATTTTCATTTGTATCTTGTACAATAATATAACATGACTCTGTAATAACTATAGTATCAGAAAGTGTTTTGTTTTTGTGATTATTATTTGATTTTTTATTTTTTTTTGATTGAAATTTTGTATCTGATCTTGATTCAATTGTTGCCTTATAATATTCTGCAATAGATTTAATACTATCGCTATTCTTAGTTGATCTATTATTTTGAGTATTTGAATTAGTTCCTCTATTATTACAAGCCGTAATTCCTAAACCTAAAATCAACGAGCCAATAATCAGTTTTGGTTTTACAAAGAACTTACATCCATCAGTTTTGTCAGCCAAAAACGAGAATATCTGAAACAAAAAGTGCAAGGAGTGAAGTTTGATTTTTTTGCTCATAATTATTGGAGTTTAAAATTAATAGGAATTGTGTACCAAACCCGAGTTAACTTACCACTTTGCTTCCCGGGAATCCATTTGGGCATTTTTTTTACAACTCTAATGGCTTCTTTGTCGCAATCGGGAGAAACTGATCTTACAACTTCAACATGCTCAATTATTCCTAACTCAGTAATAATAAAACGGACAATTACTCTACCTTGTATTTTATTTTTAATCGCTGATTCCGGATATTTGAGATTTTCTGATATAAATTTCATCAATTTTTTTTCCCCGCCAGGATAAATTGGCATTTGTTCCATTACATAACAAAATATAGTCTCTTCATCTATATTTGACGAGTCTTTTTTATGGTCAATAGTCCTTTTTTGTTCATTTTGTTTAGTTTGTGGAAGATTTTGAGCATATGCTGTGATTGAAAGCAGCAACGAGCCAATAATCAGTTTCGGTTTTACAAATAGTTTCCAACCACCCGATTTATCTGCCAAAAACGAGAATATCTGAAACAAAAAGTGTAGAGAGTAATGTTTAAGTTTTTGCGACACGATAATAAATTTAGATTTTTAAAAATGACAGTTATATAATTAAACGATTATATTTGAATTAAATTATTTCAATATCACATTCATTCACCGGTGTCGCGACCTCCGGGTGGAGAATATCAAACATAAAACTTTTTTAAAGAACACGACTTGGAGGTTGAGTAACCCATCGCATAACCCGGTATTTTTTAAATAATTTTCTTTACCCATTTAAAAAAGCGGAAAGGCACGTATTTTACCGGCAAATCGAACCATGTGGGTGTGGAAATCACTGCCCGTGCATTGCTGAATGCCAGAAAACTTTCATGTCCGTGGTATTTTCCCATTCCACTGTTGCCTACACCGCCAAAAGGTAAATGATGGTTGGTAATGTGTAGCAGCGTATCGTTGACACAAGCACCACCCGATGATGTTTTCAGAAAAACATTTTTGACTGAATCATTTTTGCCAAAATAATAAAAAGCAAGCGGTTTTTCGTGCGCATTTACATATTCAATTACTGTTTCAATATTATCGAAAGTCAAAACAGGCAAAATGGGACCGAAAATTTCCTCCTGCATAATCGGAAAATCTGTTTGAACTTCATCTATAATGGTGGGAGAGATATATTTGTCGGCTGCATCTACATTACCTCCAAACACTATTTTTCCGTGTAGCAATAGTTTCTGGAGCCGTTTTATGGCATTATCATTCACAATTCGTGGAAAATAAGGGCTTTCCTGTGGATTTTGTCCATACCATAATGTTATATACTTTTGAATTTTTAGCAGTAATGCATCTTTAATTGATTCATGAGCAAACAAATAATCGGGAGCAATGCAGGTTTGACCGGCATTGATCATTTTCCCCCAGGCTATGCGCCGCGCAGCCAGATCGATATTAGCCGAAGCATCTACAATACATGGACTTTTACCTCCCAACTCCAACACCACAGGAGTTAAGAAAGCCGATGCAGCTTTCATAACCACTTTTCCCAAGTCGGGACTGCCGGTGAAAAAGATAATATCAAATCGTTTTTCGAGCAAAATCCGGTTTACATCGCGACCGCCCTGAACAATTGAAATATAGTTTGTATCGAAAGCCTGGTGAATAATTTCTTCCATAACCGCAGCCACGGTAGGTGTATAAGGCGAAGGTTTCAGCATGGCACAGCAACCACTTGAAATAGCACCCACCAATGAGTTCATCAGCAGTTGAAAAGGATAATTCCAGGGGGCAATAATCAGAGCCACTCCTAACGGTTCGTATATAATTTTGCTAGACGAAGGCAATAAATGTAATGGCGTTGGAACAGATTTTGGCTTTGCCCAGGCTTTTAAATGCTTCAGGTGATTGTCAATTTCCTGCAATACAATGCTGATTTCTGTTAGATATGCTTCTTCGGCCGATTTATGCAAATCGGCGTAAAGTGCATCAGTAATTTTCTGTTCGTTGGCTAAAATTGCCGATTTAAAGCGTTTTAGCATGTCCATCCTGAAGTTCACATCTTTGGTTTTATGTGTAGCAAAAAAACTACAATGTCCAAGGTGCAGGTTTTCTATTGTTTGTAACGAAGTATCAATCATATTTTTATTTTTTACGTCCTGTGAAGTGATCCATTGTTTTATAAATTTGCAACACGTTTCCTGCAACCCAATCGAACAAATTGATGGATAACAGTCCCTGACAAGCTCTTATAAAATGCATGCTGAAAGGCATACTGATTATTTTCCGGTTTTTCTCTATACCCCGAATAATCTGACGGGCTACCTTCTCCGGATTTAAAAGTGGTATCAGTGACTTTACTCCATCGAACATACCGGTATTAATATAGTAAGGTGTAACGGTAGAAATACTCACCCCTGTTTTGCGGAATTTCATTTCGAGCCGAACACTGTCCGACCAACCAATTACGGCCCATTTGCTGGCTGCATACACCGACATGCGTGGATTGGAAATGAAGCCTGCCGACGAAGCAATATTACAGATATGACCCGATTTACCGGCTATCATATCCGGCAAAAATTCCGAACTGATATACATGGGAGCACTGGCATTGATTTCCATGGTACGTTTAATTTCTTCGGTTGTGTGTTCGTCAAAGTATTTTCCCACCACTATTCCGGCATTATTTATCAAAATATCTACCCTGCCACAGTCCATTTTCACTTTGGCGGCAGTTTGCTTTATCTGATTAATATCTGACACATCAAGCTGATAGGTGTACACTTTTCCTAAAATCTGTAGTTCGGCAAGGGTTTCGCTGATTGATGTTGGGTTAATATCCCAAATGATTAATTCCGCACCTTTTTGCAAAACAAGTTTTCCCATTAATCTACCAATACCCGATGCTCCACCGGTTATCAATACCTTTTTACCTTTCAATTGGCTCATAATATTAAATTTAAATGAGGTTTATAACATACAAATATATAAACTTTTGAGAATTAATGCTTTGTTTTGAAAAAAAAATCCCGAAACTCTGCATTAAGTTTCGGGATTTTTAATGGTAAATAGTCAATGCTTTTATTTTTTCTTCCAAAGTTCCTCAATCGACTCCAATGTGCGACCTTTTGTTTCGGGAACAAATTTCCACATAAAGATGGCCGAAAGAATGCTCATTACACCGTAAATCCAATACGAAAAGCCGTGATTGAATTGTTGTGTTAACCATACATTATCATTCAACATTGGGAAAGTTAATGAAACAATCCAGTTAGCAATCCACTGTGCTGCTACAGCAATTGATAATGCTCCACGAATAGAATTCGGGAAAATTTCGGCTAATAACACCCAGCAAACTGGTCCCCAGCTCATAGCAAATGCTGCGGTATAAATAAGCATAAATACCAATGCTAATATGCCTACGTTTTGGAAGTAGAATGTAAATCCTAATGCTATCATACTTACTGCCATACCAATAGATCCGATTATCATCAATGGTTTACGACCAAATTTATCAACTGTCATGATAGCCACTACTGTAAATGCCAAGTTCACAACACCTACAATAATGGTTTGCATCAACGACGAATCGGTAGAAGCACCCATATTGCGGAAAATATTTCCGGCATAATAAAGCACTACATTGATACCTACTGCTTGTTGAAATACAGAAAGTAACACTCCAACGATAATAACACCAGCACCGTACGAAAGCCAAGGTGCATTCAGTTCGTGAAGTGTACCTTTGATGTCTTTTAAAATACTTTCGGCATTGTTTTTACCTGCAATTTTTTGAAGTACCGATAAGGCTTCTTTGTCTTTGCCTTTCATGGCCAAATAGCGTGGAGTTTCGGGAACGAAAAACAACAATACCACAAAAATTGCAGCTGGTATGGCTCCCGAAAGGAACATTAAACGCCATCCGTCGGTAATCAACCAAGCTTCGTCGCCCTGACGAGCAATGATTAAGTTTACAAAATAGATAACCAACATACCAAAGATTATTGCAAATTGGTTAAAAGAAACTAGTTTCCCACGCACATTTGCCGGTGCAATTTCAGCAATATACATTGGCGATATCATAGAGGCTAAACCTACACCTACACCACCGATAATACGATAAATTACAAACGAATATACATCGAGAATACCAAAGATATTAAACATTTCGGGTCTCCAAGCACCAATAGCCGATACCAAAAATGCAATGGCTGCAATAAATAATCCATTTTTACGTCCTAACGATTTGGAAATAAAACCAGCAGCAGCCCCTCCAATAATACAACCAATTAGTGCACTTGCAATAACAAATCCTTTCACTGCATCTGCTGTGTTTTTCATGGCTTCAATGTCGATTGCATCAGGTAAAGCATTTGACAAAAAGCTTACTGCCCAAATAGTCATTCCACCTAACAAAATGGCAGCAATAATACCACCTTTTTTGTTGCCTAATAAGCGTACAAATTGACCACTGAGGATGGCGAAAACTAAATAAAGCACAATTACCATCAATAAGCGATATTGTGTAAATAGTTGATTTACTGTATTTAAATCAAAAATATAATTTGTACCACTAGTTTTATAAATATAAAATTCAACAAGCGATTTTTCGGCTCCGTTCACCACAGCGGTGTCGTAACCAAAAAGCAGACCACCAAGCGTAGCCACAATTGTGAGAAGAAATATATAGAGCTTACTGCCCTGCTGAAATGAGTTGGAACTGCTTCCACCGGTATCAATAAATGCCATTTTGATTGAGTTTTTTAGAATAGATTTATTATTAGAAGAACAAAGAGCAAAGAACAAAGACAATCAAAGTCTTTGCTCTTTTATCTTTGCTCTTTTGTCTGATTAAATATACATATTTACAATCGCTTCGTAAAGCTCTTGTTTTCCGCTGATTTGTTTTGGTTCACCATTCGCTTTTGCATAAGCATATACATCTTCGAAAGTCAATTTTCCTTCTTCAAATTCTTTTCCTTTGCCGGCATCGTAAGAAGCATAACGGTCAGAAACCATTTTTTTGTAAGGCGATTCTTCCAAAATAGCTGCTGCCGAAAGTAAAGCACGAGCCATTACATCCATTGCACCAACATGAGCAATAAATAAATCTTCGTTGTCGGTAGAGTTACGACGGATTTTAGCATCGAAGTTTGTTCCACCACCTTTGATACCACCACCTTGAAGAATAACCAACATAGCTTGTGTCAAGTCGAAAACATCAACTGGGAACTGGTCGGTATCCCAACCGTTTTGAACATCACCGCGATTCGCATCGATAGCACCTAACATGCCAGCATCCACTGCACATTGCAATTCGTGTTCGAATGTATGACCAGCTAATGTTGCGTGGTTTACTTCAATATTCAATTTGAAATCGTTTTCCAAACCAAATTCTTTCAAGAAACCGATTACTGTTTCAGCATCCACATCGTATTGGTGTTTCATTGGTTCCATTGGCTTTGGTTCAATCAAGAACACACCTTTGAATCCTTTAGCACGACCATAATCGCGTGCCATTTGCAACATGCGACCCATGTGTTGTTTTTCGCGTTTCATGTTGGTGTTCAATAGGCTCATATAACCTTCGCGACCTCCCCAGAATACATATCCGTCGCCACCTAATTCGATAGTAGCGTCGATAGAGTTCTTAATTTGAAGCATTGCACGAGCAGCAGCATTGAAATCAGGGTTTGTGCTTGCACCATTCATGTAACGAGCTGGAGAGAATACGTTTGCAGTACCCCACATCAATCTGATACCTGTTGCAGCTTGTTTTTCTTTTGCATAAGCGACGATAGCCTTCAAGTTTGCTTCGTACTCTTCGATAGAAGAACCTTCGTCAACTAAGTCGATATCGTGGAAGCAATAGAATTCGATACCCATTTTTTGCATAAATTCAAAACCAGCATCCATTTTATCTTTTGCTGCTTGAATTGCATCTGAAGCACCTACCCAAGGGTGAACTTGTGTACCAGGACCAAATGGATCACCACCTTCAGCACACAAAGTATGCCACCAAGCCATGCTAAAACGGAACCAGTCCTTCATTTTTTTACCATAAACTACTTGTTCCGCATTGTAATAACGAAACGCCAACGGGTTTTTACTTTCTTTACCCTCGAAACTAATTTTTTCCACTGATGGGAAATACACTTTTGCCATAATAATTTTTAAAAATTTGCCCCCTAACCCCCTGAAGGGGGAACTAAGAGATGTTTGTATAGTTGATTAATTATATTAATTTTATGTAGATTTGGTCTTAAAGTCCCCCTTCAGAGGGATTTAGGGGGCAACATTTGCCACCCATTTCTCATACGCTGCCTTCGTGGCTTCTATATCACATGCCTCAGGTGTAATTACCTGTATTTTTTTCAAGGTTGCAAATGCTTCTTCTGCATCTTGATAAATGCCCGCTCCTATTCCAGCTCCACGAGCTGCACCTACCGAACCATCAGTATTGTACAATTCTATGGTTGCTCCGGTAATGTTAGCCAACGTTTGGCGGAAAATAGGACTTAAGAATAGATTTGCATGTCCGGCACGAATGGTTTTCGTTTCGATACCCATATCGTTCATAATGTCCATTCCGTATTTAAACGAGAAAGCAATGCCTTCGTGTGCTGCACGTATTAAATGTGCTTTTGTAATTCGGTTGAAGTTTACACCGTGAATTGAGCAGTTTGGTTCTTGATTTCCCAAAACGCGTTCTGCGCCATTACCAAAAGGAATAATGCTTACACCTTCGCTTCCAACAGGTATGCCAGCAGCCAATTCGTTCATTTCGGCATAACTGATACCTTCGGGTGCTACATTGTTTTTAATCCAAGTATTTAATATTGCTGTGCCGTTAATACAAAGCAAAACTCCCACACGTGTAGCGTCGGCGGTGTGGTTTACGTGTGCAAATGAGTTTACACGACTTTGTGGGTCATATTTCGAATCGCTATTAACACCATATACTACGCCCGAAGTGCCTCCAGTTGCAGCAATTTCGCCAGGGTTTAATACGTTTAATGAGAGTGCATTATTTGGTTGATCACCTGCACGATATGTAACCGGAGTTCCAGCAGCCAAGCCTAGTTCAGCAGCAATATCAGCTTTTAAGTTTCCTTGTTGACCAAATGTTGGAACAATTTCAGGAACTAATGCAGTATCAAAACCAAAATAATCGAATAAAAATTTAGCAGGAGCTTCCGCTTTGAAATCCCATGCAATACCTTCGGATAATCCTGATGCTGTTGTACGAGCATCACCTGTCATACGCATGGCCAAATAATCGCCAGGCAACATATAATATTTTGCTTTTGCAAAATTTTCCGGCTCATTTTCTTTTACCCAAGCCATTTTTGACAAGGTAAAATTTCCCGGTGAGTTCAACAAATGGGATAAACATTGTTCACCTCCAAGATCGTTGAACGCTTTTTCGCCATAAGGCACAGCGCGTGAGTCACACCAAATAATGGAATTTCGGATAGCTTGTTGGTTTTCGTCAACCAAAACCAAACCATGCATTTGGTACGATATACCAATAGCTTTAATATCAGATGCATTCACACCCGATTCTTCCAACACAACTTGTGTAGCCAGTTTCAGGTTTTTCCACCAAATTTCGGGATTTTGTTCAGCCCAGCCGGCTTTTACCGAAATAATTTCCATTTCTTTTTTTGGAAAAAATGCCGACGATACACATTCGCCCGTGGTGGCATTTACCAAACTCGCCTTTACCGACGAACTACCTAAATCATAACCTAGAAGTATGCCCCCCGACCCCCTGAAGGGGGAGTTGGATTTACTATTATCCGACATTTTCATTTCTTTATTCATTTTTTATATATCTTATTTATATAATCAAAACTAATTTTAAAGTCCCCCTTTAGGGGGATTAAGGGGGCTAATCCTTTAGGGGGTTAGGGGGCCGTCTCTTACTTCTTATACTTATAAAGCCTTGCTGCTCGGTGTGGAACGCCCTCTTCCACTTCGTCCAATGCAACTACATAAGTCCATTGTGCCACTTTTTTATGAAAATTGCGCACATCGGATGTTGTTTGATGTACAGTATCGTACAAAGAACGCAATTGTGAAATAGTAAATTTCCGAGGCAAAAGTTCGAATAATAAATGTGGCTCAATATCCAGGTTATGACGAATATACTCCAAACCTTTGTTGATAATCTTCGCGTGGTCGAAAGCCAGATTCATTGTGGCTACTTCATTTAAATTACACCAATTAGCTTGTGTATTATCGTTTTTAACCTGAATTTTACGGTCTATCTTAATTAATGCTACATAGGCCACAGTAACAATACGTCCAATTTTTAGTTGTGTTGTGTTTTCTAACCACAGGATATCACGAGGATTTTTAGTTCTGTCAGGGCCTCCGAAACTTCGAAATTGACTTAAATAAATATTCTTTAAACCAGTAAGTTCTGTTAAAACTCTAGATGCTGCTTCGTCTAAATCTTCATCATTTAAAATTATACTTCCCGGAAGTTTTTTATCGTTGTATAATTCGTTTTGTTCATTTATACTGCGTTCTATAAGCAATACTTTCAGCTGCTCTCCATCAAAGCCAAACACAACACAATCGACAGAAACATGTGGATTATATAAATTTTGGTTTGACATAACTTGATTTTTGAAAAAAGGATTTATTGAATCGTAGATTTTTCTACTTGTTTATTTCTATTTCACTGCAAAATTACACAAACAATTCATTATATCAATACGGATATATTATGTTATAAAACACATTATCAAGCGTTTGAATAGTGTATATTATACAATAAGAAAAGACTTCTTACTGTATATAATACAATATGGAGATTTGTTGAATATTAGTAAAATCGTTGTGTTTTAATAGGTTGATATAATCAGAGTTTGAAATACAAAATGCGATTGAAATACAATAAGTAATCATTTCATAAAATAAAATTTACGATTGAAAAAAGATGGTATATTCTCATCTTGAATAATTCATAATTTGCAAAAAAGCAATATTTTAGCTACTTTTGAACTATTAACTCACATAATATATTAGCAATATAAAATAATCATGAATATAAGTCAATTTAACAATATATTTTTTATAGGAGTTGCCGGAACGGGCATGAGTGCAATTGCACAATACCTTAGAGGCATTGGTAAAAACGTAAGTGGTAGCGACCGATATTTTTTGCCAGACAGGCCTAACGAAACACGCGAAAAGCTTGAAGCAGAAGGGATTTTGTGTTTTTTACAAGATGGAACCGGAATTAATGATAAAACTGATTTAGTTGTTGTTTCAACAGCTATTGAAGATACTGTGTACGAAGTGCAAAAGGCAAAAGAATTAAATATTCAAATTCTTAAGCGATCGCAAGTATTGGCACTTATCTCCGAAAGTAAAAAAACCATTGCAGTGGGCGGAACTTCGGGAAAAAGTACTACATCGGCTATGATTTTTGATATATTGCAATATGCAGGACTAGAACCAAGCATAATTAGTGGTGCCGGCCTTACAAGTATTATACGTGAAGGAAAAATTGGCAATGCCAAGGTAGGAAATGGAGAATGGTTAGTAATTGAAGCCGATGAAAGCGATGGCTCCATTGTACAATATCATCCTGAAATTGGATTATTGTTGAATATAGAAAAAGATCATCAGGAAATAGAAGAATTACTTCAAATATTTGCTAAGTTTCGAGATAATACCAAGAACATTTTTATAACTAATCGATCCAACCGATTGGCTGCACAAATGTCGGTAAAAGCTGAAAATGATTTTTCGGTTGATCAAACTATTTTTGCTGGTTACAAAGCTGAAAATTTCACTCAAAAAGGTTTTGAAATTTCTTTTTCTATAGCTGATACTACTATAAAAATGAACACAGTAGGCAAACACAATATGGAGAATGCTCTGGCAGCAATTGCAGTGGTAAATAAGTTGGGAGTAAGCCTGCAAACGGCATCAGATGCCTTGGCAAAATACGAAGGAATCTATCGCAGGCACCAGATTATTGGTGAGAAAAACGGAGTAATTCTTATCGACGATTACGCCCACAATCCTGCCAAATGTGCTGCGTCAATTTCAGCATGTCAGCCTATTGCTCCCAAAATCATTGCTTGGCTTCAACCCCATGGCTATAAGCCAACTCGGTTTTTAAGAGCTGACTTTGTAAAAGAAATTGCAGCAGTATTGCGCCCTCAGGATGAGATTTGGATGAGTGAAATTTTTTATGCCGGAGGTTCGGCAGTGAAAGATATATCAGCTAACGATTTGATAAATGATTTAAAATTGTTGGGCAAAAATGCATATTTTGTAGAGGATAGAAATGATTTGACTAAGGTTCTTAAACCTCATTTTACAGGCGATGATGTGCTATTACTTATGGGTGCTCGCGACCCAAGTTTAGAATTGTTTGCAAAAGAGGTATTTGAGAAATTGTAATTTTAGATTTCAAAAGTAGTATTGATTTTTAAAATTCAGCAAGTTAGGAAAAGGGTATCTTTTTTTCTGAAAGTATTTTTGTATCGAAATAAAGAAGAAAAGCTATGGAAGTCAGAAATACAACAGAGCAAGAATATAGGAAACGTATCAATCTTGTAGTTGATTATATTAACAAACACTTAAACGAAGAAATGAATATGTCATTTCTTGCGGAAATATCGAACTTATCACCATTTCATTTTCACAGAATCACCCGAGCATTTTTGAATGAACCAATTGGTGCATACATTACCCGCCTTCGTCTCGAGAAAGCCGCTGAGATGTTACGTTTTACAAAGCTACAAATACAAGACATTGCTTATGATGTTGGATATGACCTACCGTCTTCATTGTCAAAGGCTTTCAGACTTTACTTCAATATTTCGCCAACAGAATTCAGAAACAATAAAAATTTTATGATTATGAAAACAGAAAAATTGAATGAAAATGAACTACATCTGAAAGCACCAAAGATTGTTCAATTACCAGAAAAATCGGTTATTTATGTTCAAATGACAGGCGACTACAAGAGTTTGAATTATGAAGAAGCTTGGAAAAAACTTTGGGGACAAGTTAAAGAACAAAAACTTTTCACTGCGGGCATCGAACATATAGGATTAAGTCACGATGACCCCAATGTAACAGATCAGGATAAACTGCGATATGATGCATGTTTGGTAATACACAAAGATGCAAAACCTATAGGTGAGATAGGCACAAAACAAATAGATGGTGGCAAATTTGCCTGTTTCCTATATCAAGGGGCATATAGTAAACTTGATGAAGTATATAATTATATATTTTACAATTGGCTTATTAATAGCGGTATGGAGTTAAGGGACGCTCCTTGTTTTGAAAAATATATAAGCAATCCCAACCAGGTTGAAGAAAGTAAATTGAAAACTGAAATTTACATTCCATTGAAATAAATAAAAAAATACAGCAGTAGAAATAATTGTTTTCTCTGCTGTATTTTTTTAAAATCAAAACCAATTATAAGATTTGACACTTTTCTGAAAAAACTTTTTCTTTTCCTTGAGTGTTTTTTTTACTCCTAAAACTTCGGTGCTTTGCGGTGTTTGGTTCCTTGTTCGTAGCTAAAGGCAATTTCTATCAGCAAAGCTTCGCTCCAGGCTCTTCCGAAAAAGGAAATACCAACAGGCATACCATCTACAAATCCCATAGGAATACAAATATTTGGATAACCTGCATGAGCAGCTGGCGATGAAGTGCCAAACTGAAAACTGTCGCCGTTAATCAAGTCAGTTTTCCAGGCCGGAGTTCCGGTTGGTGCAATAATAGCATCGAGATTATTTTCATCCATAACTTTATCTATTCCATTATCGCGACTGCTTTTTAGCATTTTGATTAAAGTTTCCTTATAAATTTCTGAATCAACCCCCGGCTTGCTTTGTGCCATTTCCAGGTATTTCTGATTGAAATGTCGTAGCTCAATCGCATCTTGATTGTTGAACTTTATCAACTCTTCCAGACTTTTAACAGGTGCATTTTTGCCCAAAGATTTGAAATATTTATTCAAACCATCTTTATACTCAATCAGCATTATCTCAAACGATAATTCTTCAACTCCAGGTTCGGCAATTTTTTCAATTTCAATCACTTCGGCACCCTGACTTCTGATAAATGCCACAGCCTGATTCATAAGTGTATCTACTTTATAATTAATACCATAAGGAACTTTGTATAAACCTATTTTTTTGCCTTTCAACCCGTCGGATTTCAAATTGGGAGTATAATCATTCAAAAGCTTGTTTTTTTTCGAGAAAGTCAATGAGTCGGCCGTATCAATTCCTGTAAGCAGTCCGAGACAAACAACTGCATCGGTTAGCGTACGTGCCATCGGACCGGGTGTGTCTTGTGTGAACGAAATAGGAATTATACCCGAACGGCTTATCAAACCAACAGTAGGTTTAATCCCCACAATTCCATTGCTATGCGAAGGACAAACTATCGAACCATTGGTTTCAGTACCTATCGCCAACATACACAAGTTGGCCGAAACAGCTACCGCCGAACCAGAGCTAGACCCACAAGG
>CAMBSB010000088.1 GCA_945870155.1 Paludibacter jiangxiensis
TTTAACGTGGTGCATAGTGCAGTTGTTTTGTTTAACTGCATAAAGATAAGCATTTTAAGTCAAATACACAAGCAATATGCTGATATTTTTCCGAAAACTTTATAATATTAATTTATACGAATATATGGATGTTTTTGCGCAGTCTGACGAACGAGGCTATGGGTATTTGGCGGTTTGCGGGAGCATTCGCTGTCGTGAAACTACAAAGTGAATCGAAGATCAGCGCAGCTAATTGCAAATCAGCGCAGCTAATGCGGGAGCAAAACGGCCGGAATGCACGTCAGCCAGCCGATACCCATGACGTGTATTTGGGGTTTGTTGCTTTCACTCGTCAAGTTTGTTATTGATTAGTTCTTTCAATTCTTTCTTGCTTGGTAAAACAGTCAGGTATTTACTCGCAAAAATTTGATCGTTGTTTTCAGGGAGTGTGATTTCAACGAGCGTGTCGTTTTTCTTCTTACAAAGAATAATTCCAATCGTTTTATTTTCAGTGTCGAGCTTCACGAATCTGTCGTGATAGTTGACATACATTTGCATTTGTCCGAGGTCTTGGTGGGTAATTTCTCCTATTTTAAGGTCAATCAGTACAAAACATTGAAGTAGTCGATTATAAAAAACTAAGTCTACACGAAAATGCTTATCGTCAAATGTAAATCTAACTTGTCGACCCACAAAAGCGTAGCCTTTTCCTAATTCAAGCAAAAAATGCTCTAACTTGTCAATTAATTTTTGTTCTAATTCGGTCTCTGAGTATTTCGTTTCTTCGGGTAATCCTAAAAATTCTAACACGTAAGGATCTTTGAGTGAATCTTGTGCTTTTTCAATTGTCAGTCCTTTCTCGGAAAGTTTTTTGACTTCATTTTTGTTTCTACTCAAAGCTAATCTTTCGTAAAGTGAGGTGTCAAATTGTCGTTGCAATTCCCTTAAACTCCAACTATTTTCAGCAGTTTCAATTTCATAAAACATACGTTCTTCCACATTGTCAATTCTCATTAACATAAGATAATGCGACCAACTCAATCTTAATTCGTCAGACACTGTCTGACCTTTTGAATAAGTCAGGTAGAATGTTCTCATTTGCTTTAGGTTAGTGGTCGAAAAGCCTTTCCCAAATTCAGTTGTTAGTTTCTGTGATAATTCGCGGATTAGCTTTTGTCCATATTCAGCTTTGGATTTGCCATTTTGCTCTTCTTCAACAATCAATCTGCCAATTTCGAAGTAAGTGTCCACAATGGTTTTGTTTACCGATTGAACGACAGTCTTTCTTGCCGATTTAAGCAAGTCTAAAATCCTTGAATAAAAACCATCTTCGTTTACGCTTAATTTGCTCATATTATTGATATTAAATTTCTTTTCAACAAAGATAATTCAATTTTTACAAAGTTTGTTTTATTTTTTTTTTGCAATAATCCCTGACGACTAAGGCTAAGCGCATTTGGCGGTTTGCGGGAGCATTCGCTGTCGTGAAACGACAAAGTGAATGCGGGAGCAAATGCCGCCGGAATGCACGTCAGCCAGCCTATGAACATAGCGTGAGTTAGCAGTAGTTATTTGATTTTCATAATAGTCTCAATTATTTTTTTTGGAGTAAATTGAGGATAATCATTTATCACTTTTTCAATAACATCTTTCTTTAAACTGTCTTCACGTTGGTATGAATTCAAAAATGGATATTTAGATTTATAAAGTGCTTCAAGATTATGACCTTGATGTAGGTTGAAATCAGAACTGATATCTAGTTCCCAACCATTATATGTTTTGTATTTAACAACATTGTTCATTGGAATTTGTAAATCAGACAAAACTTTATTGATTATTAATTGTGAATCTTCAATTGTGAGTTGACTCACTTGAGAATATGTTGTAATAGATAATTGTCCAAAATCAATTACATTTATCTTTCTTTCTCGAATAAATAATAACCCCATGAGTAAAGGGTCAAGTAAATAATTTTCAATAGCATATCTTTCACTTTCACCTAATACAATAACTCTTCCATTTGAAATGTTTGAAGTGTCCCAATCTATTATTCCATAAATTTGGTCATTACCATTCTGTGATAAATTTGTTACTACTTCAATTACATCTTTGCAATTAGAACCATTTGATGTTCTTGCTGGAATGAAAATAGGTTCTGAATTTAAATTTTCTAATCTAGAGATAATATTTGAAATAAGTTCATAGTAGATTACATCATATTTACTCTCAACAAATACTTGTCTTCTTCTTTCAGTTGATATTTTCAGAAATGGAATATCGCAGGAAAGAATCTCAACTGCTTTTTGAGTTGAAATTTTCACAGGAATATTATTGTCTCTATCTATTTGATAAATAGAAATGCCTTCTGCTGCTATAACAGTTGTAGGAGAATGAGTGGTAATAATGGTTGGTATATTATTTTGTTCAACAATATTGCGTTTTAAAACATTAACCATCATTTTTGACATGGCAGGATGTAGTCCTGCATCTGGTTCATCTATCAATAATAGTTCTGGCTTTTCATTGTTCTCGCCAGAATTGTAAATAGCTAAAGCAAGAGACATTAAAACTTTCTCTCCTGTTGAAAGATCTGAGGAACTAATTTCAAATCCAGCAACTCTATCTTTTAATTTAAAAATGAAACTTGAATCAAACCTTGTACCTTCAGGGCTATTAACTTCGTAGGGTATGTTTGTCTCTAAAAGTATGGTGTTAATAAATTCCCAAGGAGGTGTGCCATATTTGGCTATAAACTCTTCTTCAGATAACACTGGCTTAGAAATTGGTTTGCCTTTAGATTGGTAATATTCATTGATATTGTTTTCTTCTTGTCTTCTATGGTAATTTTTAAAGATTAGAGCAAATTGACCTGTAAAAAAATCATTTTGTCCCATGAAAGCAATGTCAAAATTATCTGATAAATCATCTTCTGTTAATTGACTATAAGGTTTATGCGTTGTTTCAATTGTTTTCCGAATGAATCGCTTATTTTTTTCTTCAGGTATTCTTTGTAATATAAATTCTATGTTGTTAGGCTGTGAATTACCTACTTGTTGTTTTGCAGTATTGTATTTGTTCCATACATCTTTTACATATGCTGTTATAGATTTTGGGTCACATGATTCTTGAATATTGGGATTTAAACCATTAAAACTTATAATTCTAATCTTTTGTAAAACTCTGCCATTAATTCTAACTTCTGATATTGTTTTGTTTGATAATGCTAATAATAAATGAGTTTTTCCACTACCATTTTTTCCAGTCAGAACGGAAAAATCGGGCAATTCAAATTCACATGGTTTAGTAATTGACTTAAATTGTTGTTTGATAATAATTTTCATAGTTGCATTTTTGTTTTTTATAATTACTGCTAACACCAAAATATATTCACCTCCATCAGCATTAAATCTTTTGTTTTATTGCACATATCCGCCATATAATGTAATAAGTGCAATAAGTTTTTTTTACACCGCAAATATAACATAATTTTTCATGTAATTAACTGAATTGATTTAAAATAATTAAACAACAACCGGCTAATATACTTTCTTTATTTGTGAAAGGACTGTAGATTTTTTTTAATGTTTTTTCAAGATTGGGAGAAAAGCCAAAATGAATATTTTATACTGTCCCAACATTGGGAAAGACGAAAAATGTATAAATATAATCGTCCCAAACTTGGGAAAGGGTAAAAAATGGTTTTTATTGCAGTCCCAACATTGGGAAAGTCAAAAAATGTATAAATATAATCGTCCCAAACTTGGGAAAGGGCTAAAAATGGTTTTTTATACAGTCCCAACATTGGGAACGGTAAATTAACCGAAAAAAAACACCCGTTCCCGAAGGTTAAAACCTCCAAAAACGGGTGAAATCAAGTTATGGTATAGAAAAATGAAATTTTATGTCAGCCACTAAGACCTTACGGCCAAGTGGGAAGGTGTTAAGGTTATGGGTTAGTAGGGCTGATTTACTTCTTTTTACCCCTTAAAAGATTTATATTTCCTTTTTCATATCAATCCTCATTTTCATCTTGCAGTTGGGTTAGAATTAAACTACGGAGTTCCTCTTTGTTGGGCAAATAGAGTTGGTATTTGTTCACAAAAAGTTGTGATGAAATGTTATGCATGGCGTATTGCACGAGTAAATCGTCCTTTTCTTTTGCCAGCACTATGCCAATGGGCGGATTGTCGCCCTCGGTGTTTTCTTCGTTTTCGAAATAACCGAGGTACATATTCATTTGCCCTACATCTTCGTAGCCAGCTTCTTCTTTTTTGAGGTCAATAAGCACAAAACATTTGAGTATGCGGTGGTAAAAAACCAAATCGACATAATAATTTCGATTGCCCACCGGAATGCGGTATTGCCGACCAATAAAAGCAAAACCTTTGCCCAATTCCAACAGGAAATTTTGCAAGTGGTCAATAAGTCGGGTTTCCAAATCGGTTTCCGATAAATGGTAAGGCTCGGGTATTTTAAGAAATTCGAGGACACAAGGTTCTCTGATAATATCGGTGGGTTGCGTCACAACTTGTCCTTGTTTGGCCAATAATAGAATTCCATCTTTATCTTTGGAAGCGGCTAAACGCAAGAATAGAGATGTATTTTTTTGTCGCCGTAGCTCTCGCACATTCCATTTCTCTAACGCAGTCTGTTTTTCGTAAAAAGAACGTTCCAATGGGTCGTTAATTTTTACCAATTCACAAATATGCGACCAACTCAATTTGTGTGACACTGTCGCACAAATTGGAAAATGTTGGTAAAACAGCCGCATATAATTAAGATTCGAACGGCTAAACCCCTTACCGTGCAATCGGGTTAAATCGTTAGCGAGGTTTTCCAAAAGTGCTTTACAGTATTTAGCTTTAAAACTACCTCCTTGTTCAAAGTCTACTATATATTGCCCAATTTTCCAGTTTGTTTCAACCATATTGGAATTAACAGCAGCAACAGCTTTATTATAACCATAGGAATACGTTTCAGAAATCCAATTTATTTTCTGACATAAGTTGCTTTTTCTAAATATAAAACAGCTTTGTTCATAATTGTGTTTCTAAAAATAGTCCAACTCAATTAGTGTACCGGCGTGTTGCACTTTTGTATTTTGTCTGCCTACTCTATTTGAAGTCGCTAATTGCGACCAGTTTATCATTTTTGTAATATGAAAATAGGAAGCGGAATTTTCCAAACAGTGTCTGGAAAATATGTCAAATTCAATTGGTGCGGAAGCTCCGCACTATTTTGTTTTCCATGGGTTAGTGATTAAATCAGTTTCAATATTGAGTTTAAAAACTCTGCGTAAATCAGCATGAAATTATTTTTTTGAAAGAAGATTTAAAAATAAGTAATTAATTTTTGAACCCAAGGATAAGGGTTTGGGGTAGCAAGGCTGAGTTACTTCTTTTTACCCCTTAAAAGATTTATATTTCCTTTTTTATTCAAATTTTCGCCATCTGCACCAGTGGCTTCGATAATATAATAATATGCTCCGGGTGTGGCAGGTTGACCATTAAAAGTACCATCCCAGCCTTTTGACGGGTCGGTCCATGAATAAACTTTTTGTCCCCAACGATTGAAAACCCAGCATTTAAAGCTTACCAATGATTTGTATGCTACGCGGAATTCATCATTCATACCATCGCCATTTGGAGTAAAAACATAAGGTACTTGTAAATCGGATGAAGTTACTCTTATATTAACGGAATCAGTACAACTGCAATACTTGTTACTTACTTTTAATATCACCTTGTACGTGCCCGATTCCACAAAAGTATATCGCTGATCCTGATCAGTACGTGAAAACATTATGGTATTATTCTTGAAATATTGCCAGTCGAAATTTGAAGTTAAAGGCTTATTGGCATTACTCTGAAAAAAGACTTCGAAGGGTGCTGAAACAGCTGCCGGAATTGGATTAGTGGGTCTATCAGCCTCATTATCATTAGCACGCACGGTAGAAGTGCTTTGTAAATGACAATTAATAGCAACAGCCGAATACAATGTTGACTCAACAAATGGTAAAGGTTTAATCATTAAATCGTTGGCAAACTGATCACCTACAATGTTAAATTTCGTATCGGTTAAAGGGGCATAAGTAACATAAATATCTGTTTTAGGCAAACTAAGCTGATAGTCCAATGTTTTATCTTTCCAACTGCCATTGCTCCAGTCTTTGGTATTATAAGTGAAATTAAACAACCTTTCCATGTTATAAGTTTTACCTTTAACTGATTTATACTGCATCAAAGGTACATTTGCTACTAAATTTAATTTCAGACTACTACATTGCATTTCAGGACTATTCTCGGGTGTTAATGAAGTGAAAACCGGAAAATATTTTTTATAATCCATTACCCAAATTGTGGTAAAAGTACTATCAACATCCAATAAATACCCTGTTGCATTATCTGGCGAAAAGCTTGCAGATGCTGTCATAGGATTTGTAAATGAGTAAGTTGCAATTGGAGTAGTTAAATTGTCGAACTTATACAATTTAATATTCGAAGCATAACCCTGATAAACAATTTCGGTTGAATTAGTAATGCCATTAAACAGATAAATTAAATCGATATCCGGATAATTGCTGTAGGCTTTATGAACACCGTTTGCTGTTAATTGGGCAAATAAAGTAGAAGTGTAAAATATAAAAATAAATGCAAAAAATATTTTCTTCATAAAACTGAAATTAATATGCAAATGTACATCTTTCTAATGAAAAACAAAAAAATGCTGCATTTATTGTTACAATTCATCAGATAAAGTATATTTTTTGTATATTTGCAAAGTTAAATAATAATTTGTAACTTAATGATGTTAGATTATAGAAAACGAGATAAATTTAATCTTTTATTGAATTAAATTTATCTTAATAAACTTGATTTATCAGACAACATAATAATTAAAATTAATTTATATAAAAATGATACGCAACAATTCAGTTTTTTCAAGAATATTACTCGTATTGATGATTTTAATCAATTTTAATAGTTTCGGGCAACAAGCAAATTACGAAAAAATAAAAGTAAAAAACATTGATTACTATTTATATACTGTTCAGGTAGGCGAAGGTTTATATTCTATTTCCAAAAATTTTAATGTAACTCAAGCTGAAATAATTGAACTCAATCCTCAAACAGCAGCGGGTTTAAAATCGGGCGAAAAACTTATTGTACCTATCAAATCGAAAGTTCAAAATTCAAGTATAAAAACTGAATCGAGTCCGATTAATCAGTATATTGAATTTTTTGAACATACAGTATTGAAAAAACAAACAATTTTTGGATTGTGCCAAAAATACAATCTAACTCAAGAAGAATTATTGAAGTACAATCCGAACGTAGAACAGGGTTTACAAGAAGGAATGACGCTTAAAATACCAAAAAAAGCGATTGGAAATGAAATAGTTACAAGCACTGAAAACAAAGTATTCGAACAGAACAAAACAGTTGCTCCTAAAACAGAAGCCAAAGTTGAAACTAATAACACCAACAATTATAATACACAAAACATTGCAGTTTTACCCGAAAAAACAATACACAAGGTACTAAGTAAAGAAACCTTATATTCAATCAGTAAGATTTATAACGTTAAAATTGAGGATATTATTGAATTAAATCCCGGCTCTGAGATAAAAATTAAGAGAGGTATGGAATTAATTATTCCTGATAAAAAAGTTCAAATAAAAAACATACCGGAAGCAACATCATTTACTGAGCATGAAGTATTGTCAAAGGAAACATTATATTCAATAAGTAAATTGTATAATATTGATATTGAAGAAATTATAAAATACAATCCTGCTACCGAAAAGAAACTTAAAAAGGGATCAGTATTGATGATACCAAAAATAACTGTTGACAATGTGACAAAAAAAGACAGTTTGTTGGATATAAACAATGAGTTGTTAAAGATACAAGCGGACAGTATTGCAAAATTGAAAGCAAAGCCCATAAAAATTGCTTTTCTGTTGCCATTTATGATACAAAATTCTAAGGTCGAAGCTTCGAACGATAGATTTGTAGAATTTTATTCCGGATCATTATTAGCAATAAACAATGCAAAAAAACTTGGAATTTCAATGGAAATTTACTGTTATGATACCGAGAAAAGCGAAGAAAAAATTGTTGAAATTCTTAGTAAACCTGAATTAAAAAGCATGGATTTCATTATTGGGCCAGCTTATTCAAATCAAATTTCCTATGTAAGCGATTTTTCTAAAGAGAACAAAATCAATACTTTAATTCCATTTTCGTCCAAAGTTTTTGATATAATATCCAATCCATATCTTATACAGTTCAATCCAAACTCAAATATCCAAACACAATATTTAAGCGATTTAATAAAAAATGAATATAAGAATGAGAACATTGTATTTCTTGAAATAGATGGCGTAAATAATATGGACGAAGGAAATGAATTTATACTAAGTTTACAGGACGAACTCAGAAAAAACAGAATTAAATTCAACAACAAAATGTTATTTAGTGAGCTTTCTATCGAAAATTCAAATATTCTTGTAGCCGATAAAAAAAATATTCTCTTTTTTAACTCAGACAAATTATCGAATGTAAACCCTTATTTATCAGCTATAAAAAATCAAAATTCGAATAATAACATAATAGTATTCGAACAGAACAACTGGCAAATAAAATCGAAAAATTATAAAGGTCTACAAATAAGTCCTTTTAAATTAGACTTTAGTGAAACTGAATATAAAAAATTCATCCACCAATTTTCACAAATTTTTAAATGGGAAGTAACAAATACAAATCCAAGATATGATGTGTTGGGTTACGATTTAACTAATTATTTTATTAATTTGATTTTTAGAAATGGACCTGAATTTTCAAAAAACAAATTAAATTTACCTGCTGCAGTTGGTATTCAATCGCAATTTAAATTTGAAAGAAGCTCTAATTATCAGGGATTTGTAAATAATCAATTATATCATACAATAAATTAAAAGGCATATATTTGGCTTTTTTACAAACTCATACAAATACTTTTTTTAAGTCTCTGATTATGAAATTAAATTCCAGGTTTATTATTCTTACATTTGTTCTATTTATATTTACAACAGCACTTACTGCTCAAAGAAAAGATTACACTCCTGAGTTGTATGTTGGAGCCAATTTTGGCGCTATTGCTTCGATGGTTAATTTTGATCCGGCTGTGGAACAGAGCTATTTGCAAGCTTATAACGGAGGACTGGTTTTCAGATATATAGCTCAAAAAAGTTTGGGATTTCAATCAGAATTGAACTACTCTCAAAGAGGTTGGAACGAAGTTGATGGAAATTATGCCCGTCAACTCAATTATATAGAATTGCCAATTATGACTCACTTCAATTTTGGAAAAAAATTTCGATTTTTCTTTAATATTGGACCCAAATTCAGTTATCTTATTTCGGAAAAAGTTTTGATTAACAATAACATAGATAATACTATAGAACAACATGCTAAATCAGCAGAAAACAAATTGGATTATGGTTTCTGCGGTGGATTTGGTTTTTTATATAACCTAAAAGGTCAGGTGATTCAATTTGATACACGTGTAAATTACAGCATGACCGATGTGTTTTCCAACGCAAAAAAAGATTATTTTGCTGCTTCAAACAATATGAATCTTTCTGTAAATATCGGCTGGTTGATGCAGATGAAAAATAAGAAAAATCTATCACGCTGACCTTTTAAAAGCGCTTTGGTTAATACTGTAAATACCATATGAAGTTCTTGTAAAGCTTTGATATGGAATTTTAAATTGTAAATACACCTTATATAAATCAGTATATTAATTTTGTGTGTTGACCACTAACCTCTTATTGATTTTTATAATTTCATATTAATCATGAATTAATCCAAATTTTTAATTTTCAACTAATACAAAAGTTTTGAGTTTTAGATTTAATGTAGTACTTTTGGTCGACCAAATGAAAACAATAAATTAAAGCAAAAATACAGTAGCATGAAAACAAATTATGAGATTCGTTATGCTTCACATCCTGAAGATGCAAAGCATTATGACACAGCACGTTTGAGAAAAGAACATTTAGTTGAAACAATTTTCACACCCGATGAAGTCAATATGGTTTACACCTTATACGACAGGTTGGTAGTAGGCGGCGCTAATCCTATAAACGAAAAACTTACACTTGAAACAATTGATCCTTTAAAATCAGAGTTTTTTCTATCACGTCGTGAGTTTGGAACTTTTAATGTAGGTGGGGCTGGAAAAATTACAGTAGATGGAGTAGTTTTTGAATTGGGATACAAAGAAGCTTTGTACTTAGGTTCAGGCGATAGAGTAGTAACATTCGAAAGTAATGACAGTAAAAATCCCGCAAAATTCTACTTCAACTCAGCTCCGGCACATAAAACATTTCCCGACAGAAAAATAACAAAAGCCGACGCTATTGTCTTGGAATTGGGATCGTTGGAAACAGCCAACCATCGCAACATCAACAAAATGCTTGTTTGTCAAGTGCTCGAAACTTGCCAACTTCAAATGGGAATGACCGAATTAGCTACCGGAAGTGTTTGGAATACTATGCCTGCTCATACGCATAGTCGACGCATGGAAGCTTATTTCTACTTTGAAGTTCCCGAAGATCAGGTAGTTTGTCATTTTATGGGTGAACCCACCGAGACACGTCATATCTGGATGAAAGGCAATCAGGCTGTAATTTCACCTGAATGGTCGATTCACTCGGCAGCTGCCACCAGCAATTATACTTTTATTTGGGGTATGGCTGGTGAAAACCTGGATTATAGCGATCAAAACTTTTATAAACATACTGAACTCAGATAAATTCTAGTTCATAAAAGATACTCCCTAGCTGCCAAAAGGGTGAGTTTTATGATTAATAAGAATAATAATTTAATATCATATTTAAAAAATAATTGCTAATTAGAAAATCAATCTCGTTTAGATAAGGAATTTCAAATTTGAAGACGATATAAATAAGGGAATTGAAAATCAGCGAAGCTAATAAGGGTGTTTTGCTTGTTGAATTTTTACTACTAAGGGTTTAAATACCTAATTTTAATTGATTCTTAACCCTATTAGTTCGAATTTCACCTCTTGTTTTTCCCTTATTTCTTTGCAAATGCTAATCTAAACGACATTGATTAGAATATATAAAAACTTATTTTCAAACATAAAATAAAATTTAAGCAAAATGAATCAATTTAGTTTAGAAGGAAAAATTGCACTGATTACAGGTGCTTCGTATGGTATAGGATATGGATTGGCACAAGCTTATGCAGCTGCCGGTGCAACCATAGTTTTCAACGACTTAACCCAAGAAAGTGTTGATAAAGCCATTGCGCAATATAAAGTTGATGGAATTACAGCTCATGGCTATGTTTGCGACGTGACCGATGAAGATGGTGTGTATGCTATGGTTGAAAAAATCACCAAAGAAGTTGGTGTTATTGATATTCTTGTTAACAATGCCGGAATTATCAAACGCATTCCTGCCATCGAAATGACAGCCAAAGATTTCCGTCAGGTAATTGATATTGACCTGAATGGACCATTTATAGTATCTAAAGCTGTAGCTCCACACATGATAGCTAAAGGTGCCGGAAAAATTATCAATATTTGTTCGATGATGAGTGAATTAGGTCGCGAAACAGTATCGGCTTATGCAGCGGCAAAAGGAGGATTAAAAATGTTGACAAAAAATTTAGCCTGCGAATGGGCAGAATTCAATATTCAAGTAAATGGAATTGGCCCTGGTTATATTGCAACTCCACAAACAGCTCCTTTGCGCGAAGATGGACATCCTTTCAATACATTTATTATTGGTCGTACACCGGCAGCTCGCTGGGGAACACCTAAAGATTTGGAAGGTCCTGCAGTTTTTCTTGCTTCCGAAGCTTCTGACTTTGTAAACGGACATATTTTATATGTAGATGGTGGAATCTTAGCATATATTGGTAAACAACCTAAATAATTTACAATTTATAAATTTACAATTGCTTGAATATGAAAAAAATCGGATTATTTTTAACAGCATCACTCCTACTCTCTTCGGGTTTATTTGCACAACTAACAATAATTGTGTCCAATAACAGTTTGAATGACAGAAAAAATGAGTTAGTGGAAGTAAAATCTTCTGCTTTAAAAGCTGATTTTCAGAACAAAACTTATGTTTTGAAAAATGAACAAGGAGTTGAACAGGCTTATCAATTGCTAACAAACAATGATAAAGTTAAATCTGTACTTTTTCAAGTCAATGTAAAAGCAAACAATTCTGCTAAATACACTTTATCTGAAGGTAAACCGGCCACAGTAAAACCAAAAACTTCGGCACAATTTGTACCTGAGCGCAAAGACGATTTTGCTTGGGAAAACGATATGGCAGCATACAGAATGTATGGACCTGCTTTGGCCAAAGAAAATCCGAGCAACGGTGTGGATTTATGGCTAAAACGAACTGATGAAATAATTGTGGCTAAGTTTTATCATGATGAGCTTCAAAAAGGTTTATCATATCACATTGATCATGGACAAGGTTTGGACTGCTATTCGGTAGGTCATACTTTAGGTGCCGGAGGAATTGCCCCTTATTTTAATGATTCTTTGTGGATTGGAAATCATTACAGTAGTTATAAAATTATTGAAAACGGCCCATTGAGATCTACTTTTATGTTAACTTACGATTCAGTAAAAATTGACAATGAGTATTATAAACAAACAATTTGTATAAGTACAAGTGCCGGTTCCATGTTGAACAAAGCAGTGGTGAGATATGAAGGTAAAAAACAGAAAATGAAATTGGCTGCAGGAATTATACTGCACGACAGCAAAGGATCGTTGGACGAAAATGCCGAAAAGGGAATTATTGCTTATGCCGAAAATGCCGTTTCAAATGCTAAAGTAGCTTCGGGACGAAATTATATTGGAGTATTTATGCCAGTTAAAAAATCTTCTACAATGAAGAAAAATAACCACATTCTAGTTTTATCCGATTATAAAACGTCCAAAGAGTTTACTTATTATTTTGGAGGAGGATGGAGCAATTGGGGTTATCCTACTGATGGTGATTGGTTTAATGCATTAAAAACTTTTGCTGAAAACACCAAAAAACCATTGAAATTTAAGATCAAATAATTAAATATTTTATATTCATTGATAAATCCTCACTTTTTACCAAAAGTGAGGATTTATTTTTTAAGTATTGGAAATATTAATGTAATTTTGTATTCAAAAAAAGAAATTTTAATAACTATTCAGCACTACTCCAATAGAATAAAACATTGATTTTTTTAAGCTTGAATTTAAAATAGCACTAATAATGCTATAAATTGAAATTTAGTGATTGATTTATTATTAAGTAAAATCTAGAACTTCCCCTCATTTTCCCCCTTTAGGGGGTTAGGGGGCAGGTTGTATACAAATTATAATTATGAAACAGCCAATTATCTTACATATAGAGACTTCTACCCATGTTTGTTCTGTTGCCCTAAGCGAGGGTAGTACTTGCTTATTTTCCGAAATAAATAATGATGGAATGAATCATGCTGCCTTGTTGAGTGTATTTATATCACAAGCCATGGAAGTATTAAAACAAAAAAATAAAAAGCTTGATGCTGTGGCTGTAAGCAGTGGTCCCGGCTCCTATACTGGCTTAAGAATTGGAGTTTCCACAGCAAAAGGTTTGTGTTATGGTTTGGATATTCCTATGATTTCGGTGAGTACATTGGAAGTAATAACAAAACAAGTGTTGAATTCATCCAATTTCGATAGTGAAACTTTATTTTGTCCCATGATAGATGCACGCAGGATGGAAGTATACGCGGCTATTTACAACACTAATATAGAGCTAATTAGAGAAATTTCTCCCGACATTATTGATGAAAACTCCTATCAGGATTATTTGCAAAACAAGCAAATTGTATTTTTTGGAAATGGTTCAGAAAAATGCAAAATTGCTATAAATCATGCCAATGCAGTTTTTATAGAAGATATAAATCCAATGGCTGAAAATATGATAAGTTTTGGTTTAAATGCTTTTTTAGAAAAGGATTTCGTAGATGTAGCCTATTTTGAACCTTTCTATTTAAAGGAATTTCAAACAACAACTCCTAAAAAATTGTGAGTTTTTTAGGAGTTGAGTTTCTTTATTCCCTGTCAAATTTTATATACTTAGGTTCTTTCGGAACATATTCGTCACTATCCCATAAACTACTGGTAATCATTAAGTCAGCACTATATCTATTACAAGCAATGGGTACATTATGTATTCTACATTGACGCAATAACATCTGAATATCAGCTTCATGCGGTTGTGAATTCAAATCATCAATCAAAAAAACTGCTAAATTGATTTGTTTGCGAACTACCAAAGCAGCAATTTCGGCATCTCCACCCAGCGGACCTGAATTCATACAGGTAATTTCCACATCCACACCTTTGTCATTCATGGCTTTTTGAATTAAGCTTCCTGTAGTCCCGGTACAAATAAGTTGATGCTTCGAAAGCATATCAGCATTATAAACTGCCCATTCCACCATGTCGGCTTTGCGCCTGTCATGTGCAACCAGTGCTATTTTTAATTGTTTTTTCAGTTGAAACATATATTATGATTTATAAATTGTTAAGTTCTAAATGATAAACAAAATATCTAGATTATTTAAATTTCACTTAAATTCTGTGCAAAGTTAAGAATTTTTTTCTTTAAAATCGTAAGTAAAAAAAAATAGATTGAATTTTATTCTGAGCTTGGAGAATAACGATTTTTTTGTGTATTTTTGTCGAACAATGCAAACGTTTGCACCGGATAAAGTTGGTCAAATCTTAAAGTGTCATTTCATACTCTTAGATTGGGATTTCGACACTTTAAGTTTTGACTAAAACACTGAATAACAGAATTATAACAAGATAAATCTCCCATATCATAAATATCCCGAAAGCTATCGGGATTAAAACACATGGGGAAAAATATATTTTTTACAAACCAATCTCTGTTCCCCTTTAGGGGTAAGGGGTACAATTATTAAAACAAATGAAAAAAATCACATTCCTCTTATTTTTTTTAATTACGATTCATGTTTGTGCAAAACAAACTCAAACCGGTATTGAAGTATTAAAAGCAAATAACTTTAAAATTTTAGAAGGCAAGCGCATTGGTCTGATAACCAACCCAACCGGCGTAGACCGAGATTTAAAATCAACAATTGATATACTTTTCGAAGCCAAAAATATTCAATTAGTTGCACTTTTTGGCCCTGAGCATGGAGTGAGAGGCGATGTTCACGCAGGTGATAAAGTTGACAATGCTTCGGATCCAAAAACAGGATTACCTGTATATTCGCTTTACGGTAAAACACGCAAAGCAACCCCTGAAATGCTACAAGGAATTGATGTATTAGTATATGATATTCAGGATATTGGATGTAGATCATTTACTTATATCAGTACAATGGGATTGGCTATGGAGGCTGCTGCGGAAAATAATATTGAATTTGTAGTACTGGATAGACCTAATCCTTTGGGTGGTGAAAAAATTGAAGGAAATTTAACAGAAGAGCCATTTATTTCGTTTGTAAGTCAATTCAAAATTCCTTATCTTTATGCCCAAACGTGTGGAGAATTGGCGTGGATGATGAATGAAGAAAATATGCTGAATAAAAAATGCAAACTCACAGTGGTGAAAATGAAAAATTGGCATAGAAGTATGAAATGGGAACAAACCGGATTGGAATGGGTAGTAGCTTCACCACATATTCCACACAAACATTCAGCCTACTTCTACCCTATTACCGGCATTCTTGGCGAATTAGGATATGTATCAATAGGTGTGGGTTATACGCTTCCATTTCAGATAGTTGGCGCACCCTGGATGAATGCCGAAATGCTAACAAGAAAATTAAACAATTTAAATTTGGAAGGATTTGTATTCAGGCCATTATTTTTCAAACCTTTTTATGCTACATACAAAGATGAACATTGTCAGGGAGTTGAAATACATATAAGCAATTTCAAAAAAGCTAAACTTTCTGAGGTTCAATTTCATATCATGCAGGTAATCAATGAACTTTACCCTGACAAAGCAGTTTTTAACAATGCCAATAAAGATAGGTTTAATATGTTCGACAAGGTGAGTGGTAGTGATCAAATTCGATTATTGTTTTCGAAAAATAATAATTTTGCCGATATCAGAGATTATTGGCATAAGGATGTTGAGAGTTATAAAAAACTATCCAAAAAATATTATTTATATAAATAACATTCATAAAAAGCTAATAATAAACTAAATTACATTTTTTTTGAAATGAGAAAAAAAAGCATTCTACTTATCACATTATTCCTGATTTCTTTAGTTTTAAATGCTCAAGCTCCAAAACGTGAAATGCGAGGAGCATGGATTGCAACAGTTGCTAATATCGATTGGCCAAGTCAAAAAAATTTGACTCCCAAAGCTCAGCGTGAAGAAATGAGATTAATGCTTGATGGTCTGTCGAAAAATAAAATCAATGCAATAATTGTTCAAATTCGACCTACAGCTGATGCTTTTTATCCTTCAGTTTTAGAACCGTGGTCAAATTGGCTGACCGGGAAACAAGGGTTAAAACCAGCACCTTATTACGACCCATTGCAATTTATTATAGATGAGGCTCATAAGCGTTGCATTGAGGTACATGTTTGGCTTAATCCTTATCGTGTTACCAATTCCGATAATATTGACATTTTACATAAAGACCATTTGTATTATAAAAACAAGAACCTTTTTGTTAAATATGGCGGAAAATACTATTTTGATCCGGGACTTGACGAAACACGTGAGTTTTTAAATAGAGTGGTGGAAGATATTGTTGAAAAATACGATATTGATGCTGTTCATTTCGACGATTACTTTTATCCCTATAAAGTTGCTAATGAGGATTTTCCTGACAATAGTAGTTTCAAAAACAATCCACGAGGCTTTGCTCCTAATCAAAAAGAAGATTGGAGACGCAACAATGTAAATATGGTGATTGCCGAATTACAACGCACAATAAAGGAATTAAAACCTTGGGTTGAATTTGGTATTTCGCCTTTTGGAGTTTGGAGAAATGATAATATTGATCCGCGTGGATCAGCAACACGTGCAGGCGTACAGAATTATGATGATTTATATGCCGATATTCTGAAATGGTTAAATGAAGGGACAATAGACTATGTAGTACCACAGCTCTATTGGGAAATAGGAAAAAAAGTGGCTGATTATGAAGTCTTAGTAAAATGGTGGAGCGAAAATTCGTATGGAAAAAATCTTTATATCGGTTTATATCCATCAGGGTTAGGTTCTAAAACTAATCCTGCCTGGACCAATGGAAACGAAATTGCTCGCCAGTTAAAAATGAATAAATTGTATCCTCAGGTGGAAGGTGCAGTGTATTTTAGTGCCAAAACTTTGATAAATGGAAAACAAGGGTTGAACGATAGTTTACAAAACAACTTTTATAAATATCCGGCTTTAACTCCTGTCAACCATAATATCCAAGGCGAACCATCTGCACAACCACAAAACATTCGAACTATTAAAGATGGCGATGCAGCTTATTTGATTTGGGATCATGTAAACGAAGAAGGTGGATGCAAAGTATCGTATTATGTGGTTTATGCTTTTAAAGGTAAAAAGGTAGGCGATTTAAATGACCCATCATTTATAGTTGCACAAACTACTGACAATTGTGTAGATTTACGTGACTTGGAAAAGAAAATGAAGGGTTATTTTACATTTGTAGTAACTGCAATCAATAGGTACAAACACGAAAGTGTACCTACTGAAGGAATTACCAGAAAATTATAAATTCATTTTACATCTCAATTTTGCTTTTGCGGGGCTTAACAGAGAAATAATTCGTCAAAACTAATACCAATTGTTCAAAATTGAATGATATATTGTCATCATATTTGCTCAATTGGTATTGTTTTATACTAGAAATGTCAAACAAAAGAATACTTTTATTTAACAAGTACTTTGTTCACTTTATTGCCAACTCTCAACATGTAAATTCCTGACTGATAAATAGGTATTTCAATATTCTGAACCGAAGGTGATGTAAATAAAATTCCTCCCAACATATCATAAACTGTTATCGATTCATACTGATTGTTTTCTATTTTTATCAACTTGTCATTAGCGTAAACTTTAAATTTACACATTTCCTTTTCAGGCTTAATATCTGTAGAAACACATTGTGTTTTGAAAGTTAAATCTTTGATTTCCCATGTACCGGCAATTGTTGATGTGGATAAATATTTAAATGCAAACCGAACGTTTTTTTGCAACATTTGATTCGGAATTTCAATATTACCTGAATTAACATAAATCCAATTATTTCCTACAGGCATATTGGGTATAGTAATTTGTGACCATGTAGCATTGGCAGGTAAACCTGCAGTATAATTGTTTGAAATCCACAGTGTATGGTTATTTAATTTATCAATTTCAGTTAAACTAAAATTAAGTGCATGACTAAATGCCAAAGTTGCAGAGATTTTATCAGATAAGTCAAAAGCTGGAGAGATAAGCCAGTCTTCGTTTGCATAATTAATGGTCGATTCATAGCCCGAAACACAAGCACCGTAAACTGGTCTCCAATTCCAAGCTTGCGAACCGTTAACACTATACGGTATAAATTCACCTAAGCCAGCCGAAAATGATTCGGTATACGTTGAATTTTCGCATACATAAGGCCCGGTTGAAATTTTAAAACTTGCACTTACAGGAACATGGTCAGACGTTGTGTTATAATAGTTCAGTATTCCTTGTGCTGCAAGGTCTTCACGTTTAGTTGAGTTGGTTGTATAATATTCAAACAATTCGTTAGAAATTACAATATTGTCAATCACCGGACTAGAATATGAAGTATCGTACAAGCCAGATGATAAACATTTATAATTTTCAATATCATCAGCAAAATTTTTATATGGTGATTCTGCAGGAACACATGTACTACATTGCGTTCCATTTATATAGTCATTAAAATCGCCTAATAAAACTATTTTTTTGCTATTGTATGCACTACCATCGAGCAGTGCTTTTAATGCTATCGATGCATTTTTTCGACGCATATAGCTAGTTGCATCACTCATGGCTTTGGCATGAATATTTATGAAAGATACCGGAATCGTATTTGAACCATCAAGCAAATTAATATTATATAATACCGGATAACGACCTCCAGACCAGTCATACGAACTACCCCCATTGCTAATATATGTCGCATTAATCAGTTGTATCTTTGACTTTTTATATACAATACCTTGATTTTGTGAACAATTATCTTTGTATGTGCTTATAATATTGCCTGCCCATTCGTTGCTTCCAAGCTTCATTACAAGTGTGTCAATGGTAGTGTAAATGTCACTTGTGCCCACTTCTTGCAAAGCTACAATATCAGAATTTATTGTTTTTATGATAGAAACTATATTGTTTATCTGAAGGTTTTCGTCAATTGGACCATAAATTGAACAACTCAACCATTCTGTATTCCAGGTTGTAAATTTGAATAGACCACTTTCTTGGCCTGTTTGTGACTGATTTTGCTGTGTTGCTGCTTGAACTTTGATGAAAGTTACAATTAAAAGTAGGATAATAAAAGTCTGAGTTAATTTATTCATGTTTCGAGCAAATAAATGTGTTGATGTTTTTAATACTTTTAATTTTTGAAAAGTGTAAAATTACAAAATTATTTTGAACTTTTAAAAATTATAAAGCTAAAAACATTAAATTCTGAAATAAAATATTTTAAAATAGATGTACAATCATACATCAACAAATTCAATATAATTTTAAAAAAATCAAAGTAATACTTTGTTTGATAAAAAAATCATAAATACTTCTACCACAATAAGTCAAAATTGAATATTTCCTTATTCGTCTTATTTACTAAACATTGTATAATTAAAAGCATTGATATATCTTTGTGTATTAATGCTGGTATTCTTTACACAAAATCAAATGTCAATACTTTCAACACATTCACTGTCAATAGGATATTCAAAAAAAGGAATTCTAAATACCGTACAATCTAACCTGGATTTAAAATTAATGTCTGGCGAAATGGTGTGTTTAATTGGGCCAAATGGAACCGGAAAATCAACCTTATTACGAACATTGTCAGGTTTACAAAAACCTTTATCAGGAAAAATACAAATTGACAAGCAAGATTTACTAAAACTTTCGCATACCGACAAAGCTATCTTAATTGCATTGGTTTTAACCGAGAAAATTGATGTTGATAACGCTACAGTTTATGACATTGTGTCATTTGGTCGTCATCCTTACAGTAATTGGTGGGGAAATATTTCGGAAAATGACATTACTTTAATCAATGAATCAATTGATTTGGTGCATCTTAGCCATAAAAAACGAAATTATTTGAGCGAATTATCGGATGGCGAACGACAAAGGGTGATGATAGCGAAAGCTCTTGCACAAGACACACCCATAATTATGCTTGATGAACCTACTGCACATCTCGATTTACCAAATCGGGTTGAAATTATGCTTTTGCTTCATAAATTAGCACATACTACCGGTAAAGCCATTGTACTTTCGACACATGAATTGGATATGGCTTTACAGGCGGCCGATAGAATTTGGTTAATGACGAGTGATAAAGGAATTGAATGTGGAGTACCCGAAGATTTGGTATTGAATGGGCATTTCAACAACGCATTTCAAAGTAAAGCTTATGTTTTTAATTCGGCCAATGGTAATTTCTCTATGAATTACCCCATGACAAGAAAAGTTTGGGTAACAGGTGACAAAACCCGTATGTATTGGACTTTCAGGGCCTTAGCTAGAGCAGGTTATATGGTAGTGCCCGAAGCTGACTTTACTATAAACATCAATGAAAAATCCTGGGAACTCAACGAAAGAGAATTTTTTTCGGTAGGGGAATTGTTGAGTGAATTAGATAAATTAATTTTAAATTAATAATATATTTTTTAATATGAAATGCAAATTGCTCAATTAAATATATCAAAACAATAATCATTATTTTTTTTTTCGAACCGGGACGACCGAATTCCGATTCGGTCGAAAACAAGAATTCGTAGAATAATATTGACCGAGTCGGAGCTCTGTCATCAAAAAAAAGCCCCAACTACATTGCTGTAATTGGGGCTTTTTAAAAAACGGCGGCTATCTCCTGTTTTCCGCAAATATATTATTAACTATTTTATATATTTGGATATCAATGCGATACAATTATAAAATCTAAAAATAAGGTGTCCCACACAAATTTTCGAGTTGTTTCCAATGATATTTTGTGCGTTGAAGAAGCGTGAGAATTACATAATCAAGAAAAAACAATATTCTCGTCTCAAATATGAAAATCTCAAGAGTTAATTTTTGTGAAAATTCAAAATCAAGATTTATATAATTCTTAAAATGTAACAAATTGATTATAATGTTTTTACAAACAGATCGAGTGCTATTTCTGCCGTAAGCATCCCAAATTAGCCGTATTTTTTCAAGAAGATCAAATTCAGATCTTTGTCGAAAAAAGTTATGTTCTGTTTGAATGAAGGAAATCGGTTTGTAGTATGCTTGCAAGGCGTTGATTTGCGTAAAGGTCTGGATGGTTTGTGTG
>CAMBSB010000089.1 GCA_945870155.1 Paludibacter jiangxiensis
ATTGAATTTCAGCTTTCAAGCAAGCTGAAATTCGAGATTAATAATTTAAGGTAAACATCTGAGATGGATGTTGACGGTGCAAAAATAAGATATACCAAACAAGAAGAGGGGTGCAAAAAAAAACAAGGATGGGTACAAAATGATAACAATTACAATTTATATCCCTCACTTCGTATGGGATGACAGGGCGCTTTCATTTTTACACTACCCGTCGCCAACCCTATCAGCAATGCAAAGCACTTAGTGCGACGGGTGCGAGTGGCGCTGTTCCGGTCATCCCGACTGAAAGGAGGAATATATACAAACTAAGCGAAGCTCTCACTAATTAGATTGTTTTTGGTCTAAAAATTTTGTATTTCAAACTATTTTAATAATTTTGCTGCAAATTGAACATTAAACTTTCAATATGCACGAATATATTCATAGAAACATTGAGAATTTTCTTCAACTAAATCTGGAAACCTTTCCCGCAGTTGTTTTACTTGGCTCACGTCAGTGTGGCAAATCGACCTTGATTAAAAAATTGGCAACAAATCTTCCTGATTTTTTGTATCTTGATTTGCAGAACTATCAGGATTTAAACAGGTTAAGCGATTTGAATTTATTTTTCATATCGAACGATCATGCAACAATTTGTTTAGATGAAGTACAGCTTTTGCCTGAAATATTTTCGCATCTTAGGAGCGAAATTGACCGAAACAGAAGAAACGGGAAATTTATATTGCTAGGATCGGCATCGCAAGAGCTTATCCAAAAAACATCCGAATCCTTAGCCGGCAGAGTTGGTTTAGTAACCTTAACGCCATTTACATTTTACGAATTAGATAAAACCGATTCATTTACAATGCAATCGCATTGGTTAAGAGGAGGTTATCCTGATAGCTATCTGACTGCAAGCGATGAGGCATCAGACTTGTGGAGGGTGAATTTTGTCCGAACGTATATTGAACGCGACATACCACAGTTGGGAATTCAAATTCCGGCACTTCAACTTCGAAGACTATTGACCATGCTTGCTCACAGTCAGGGTCAAATGCTAAATCTTTCAAAATTAGGTGAATTGTTTGGTACTTCACATACCAGTATACGTCGTTACATCGATTTGTTTGAACAAACTTTTATAGTTCGAAGTTTACAACCTTTCGAAACAAATATTAAAAAGAGATTAGTCAAAACTCCCAAATTATATCTTCGCGATAGTGGTTTATTACATCATCTTCTCGCTATATCAAACTTTAATCAATTACTCGGAAATCCTATTGTCGGGTCATCGTGGGAAGGATATGTAATTGAAAATATAACGACAAAATATCCTGATTACCAGGCATTTTTTTATCGTACATCTAGCGGCGATGAAATAGATTTGATTCTCGAAAAAGGAAATGAACGAATTGCAATTGAATGTAAAGTTTCTTCAGCGCCCACTCTTACCAAAGGGTTCTGGAATTCAATCGAAATAATAAAACCAACTAAATCCTTCATTATAGTACCTATTGATACATTATATGAGCTAAAACAAAATGTGTGGGTCACCGGACTTAAACAGTTAGCATTGTAATCTTTTATTCCAAAAACATGACTAAGTATCCCCCATTTTTATCATTTCATACCTCAATCCGTATTTTTTAATACCCAACAAACTTATTTTTTATAAGTTATTTTGTACTGTGATTTTGCGCCAAAATAAATCTAGTACATTTTTATGTTTAAACACGTTTCTTTCTTCCTGATTTTATGTTTCAGTCTTATGAGTATCTTAGCTCAGAAGCAAGCAAGCTATCCGTTTCAAAATACAAAACTCGCTCCCGAAAAACGCATTGAAAATTTAGTTTCGTTGCTTAATTTCGACGAAAAAATTGCTATGTTTGCGGGTGCAGGCGTGCCTAGATTGGGTGTGCGTGGAGCAGGAAGCGTGGAGGCTATTCATGGCGTGGTGCTGGGCGGTCCGGCATGGGACGAAAAACATCGTGGACCAAAACAACATACCACCGTTTTTCCACAAGGCTATGGGCTGGGCGAAACCTGGGATACCGAAATAATGAAAAAGGTGGCCGAATACATGAGTTACGAAGCGCGTTTTTTATTTCAAAATCCAACTTATAAAAAAGCAGGACTCGTACTTTGGGCTCCGAATGCCGATCTCGGGCGCGATATTCGTTGGGGAAGAACGGAAGAATGCTTTGGCGAGGATGCTTTCCTGACAGGTGAACTGACTGCTGCTATGGTGCGCGGTTTACAGGGAGATGATCCGAACTACTGGAGCACGGCTTCGCTCATGAAACATTTTTTGGCTAATAGTAACGAGTTTGGACGTGCCGAAACTTCTTCTAATTTCGACGATGTACTTTTCCGCGAATATTATGCGTATCCGTTTTGGCGCGGCATACAGGCGGGTTCCAATGCGCTTATGACTGCCTACAATGCCTACAATGGCATTCCTTGCACTTACCATCCTGTTTTGAAAAATATTTTACAAAAAGAATGGAAATTCGATGGCATTATATTGACCGATGGTGGTGCTTTTCAGCAATTGAAAAACACGCATAAAAAGTTCGACAACCTCGAAGATGCTGCAAAGGCGTGCATCAATGCAGGCACAACCCGCTTTTTGGACGATTATAAATCAGCTCTCACGGGCGCTATCAAAAACGGATTACTTACCGAAAAAGACTTAGAACCTAATATAAAAGGGAATTTGCGGGTTATGCTGAAATTGGGCATGCTCGATAATTCGGATAAAAATCCGTATTCGAATATTGGAATTACCGATACGGTAGCACCGTGGACAAAACCCGAAACAAAGGATTTGGTACGTTTGGTGGCTAATAAATCGGTGGTTTTACTCAAAAATGACAAACAAACGCTGCCACTTAACAAGCAAAAAATCAAACGCATAGCAGTTATTGGCAATCGTGCCGATGAGGTAATTGAAGATTGGTATAGTGGAACGCCAGCTTACAAAGTGTCGGCTTTGCAGGGAATTAAAAATGCAGTGGCAGGCACTGACATTGAAGTGCGATTTGCGCGTACCAATCAAATGGACGAAGCCACCAAAACTGCTGCATGGGCCGATGTGGCTATTGTGTGTGTTGGCAACGAGCCTACTTGCAGCCCCGATTGGGGTGTGGCTCCATGGGGAAAAAGCGTGATAGCTGGTGAAGGTCGCGAAGATGTGGACCGCGCTGCCATTACCCTCGAACAGGAAGATTTAGTAAAATTGGTGTACAAAGCCAACCCGAATACGGTACTCACATTGATCAGCAGTTTTCCGTATGCCATAAACTGGAGCAACGAGCATCTACCTGCTATTTTGCACATTACGCAATCGTGTCAGGAGCTTGGCAACGCGGTTGCCGATGTGCTTTTTGGAAATTATAATCCGGGTGGTCGTACTACACAATCATGGGCAAGCAGTATCGACCAAATCCCACCTATGCTCGATTACGACATTCGCAATGGTAGAACTTATATGTACTGTAAAGAAAAACCACTTTATCCGTTTGGATATGGATTGAGTTACACGAGTTTTAGTTATAGGGACTTGGAAATTAAGAAAATAGAAAATAAGAAAATAAAAAATTCGGAAGCAGCGGGTATTATTCATATAAAACTGGATGTAGAAAATACGGGCAATTTTGATGGAGAAGAAGTGGTGCAGGTATATGTGAAATTACCGGGCGATAAAGCTACAAAACGCCTGAAAGCATTTAAACGAGTGAATATTGCCAAAGGCGAAACAAAAAATATTGAATTGCAGCTGAAAACAGCTGAATTGAAACTTTGGAATAATGCAACCAATAAATTCGAAATGCCACTGGGCGAAATTGAATTTCAGGTGGGAAGTTCGTCGGAGGATATCCGGTTGATTTGCCCCAAGCCCCTAAAGGGGATGTGAAGTTAGTTTCGTCTACAACAATAATTTTGATAAATAAAACACAATCGAAAAAAATGATTTTAAATAGAAAATTAAGAAATAGGAGTAATTTCTGTTCCCCTTTAGGGGTTAGGGGCATCTTTCTATTATTAGCTCTCAGCATCAATACTTTTGCTGCTAAAACAAAAACTTATTCGCTTCAATCGCCTGATCAGAAAATCGGATTGAAAGTGGTGGTTTCCGATAAAGTTTCGTGGTCGGTTTTGCATGGCTCGGATCTTATGTTGGCTCCTTCGGAACTAGCGCTTACTGTGAATAATGGCGAGATTTTGGGCGAAAATCCACAAACACAAAAAGCAGTAAGTCAATCGGTTGACACTAAAATAAACGCACAGTTTTATAAAAAGAAAATTGTTGAAAACCGTTACAACCAACTTAGTATTAATTTTAAAGGCAATTGGGGACTGATTTTCAGAGCCTACAACGATGGTGTGGCGTACCGCTTTGTTCTGAACCGCAAACAGGAACAAACGGTTTTTTCTGAAAAGGCGGCTTTTAATTTCGATGCTGATTACAACTGTTTTATACCTTACGTATGCGACCTTCGCGACCCAAAAGATCAGTTTTGTTCCGCTTTCGAGTCGCTTTATAATCAGTTACGGATTTCACAACTTAAAAACGATTCACTTTCGCTTACTCCACTATTGGTTGAAGCAAAAAATGGCAAAAAAGTAGTTTTGCTAGAGGCTGATTTACAAGATTATCCGGGCATGTTCCTGAAAGTGAATAAAACAAGCCAAAAAGGATTTATTGGTGAATTTGCACCATATCCGCTTGAAGAAAAAATTGGCGGTTTTGCTAAATTAAACCTTATGCCCACCAAACGTGCCAACTACATTGCCAAAGTAAGCGGAACGCATCAATTTCCTTGGCGTGTGGCTATTATTTCGGCATCGGACAAGGATTTACTTAACTGCGATATGGTTTACAAACTAGCTACTCCATCCAAAATTGAGGATACTTCGTGGATAAAAGCCGGCAAAGTAGCTTGGGATTGGTGGAATAATTGGAACATAACCAATGTGGATTTTAAAGCGGGCGTAAATACACAAACCTATAAATATTACATCGATTTTGCCGCTAAAAATGGCATTGAATACATTGTGATGGACGAGGGCTGGTCGGTGTCGGCTGTGGAACCCATGAAAATTTCGCTCAATATACAATTGCAGGAATTGATTGATTATGGTCGTTCAAAAAACGTAGACATTATCCTTTGGGCAAGCTGGCGCGGCATTTATCCGGTTGTTGATGAAGCATTTTCTAAATACTCAGCTATGGGTATCAAAGGATTTAAAATTGATTTTATCGACCGCGACGACCAAAAAATGGTGCGTTCGTGCTACGAAATTGCCGAAAAAGCGGCTAAATACAAATTGGTCCTCGATTATCACGGCATGTTTAAATCAGCTGGTATGAACGTAACTTACCCCAATGTGCTAAACTTTGAAGGCGTTCGCGGACTCGAAAACTGCAAATGGCATACCTATGATGCACCGCTTTACGATGTTACCATGCCATTTATTCGTATGTTGGCTGGGCCTATCGATTATACGCCGGGAGCCATGCGAAATGCAGCAAAAAGTTGCTTCCGCCCCGTAAACGACAACCCTATGAGTCAGGGCACTCGTTGTCACCAAATGGCTATGTATGTGGCTTACGAAGCACCGCTGCAAATGCTTGCCGACAATCCAACGGCGTATATGAAAGAGCAGGAATGCACCGATTTTATTGCCAAAGTACCTACGGTATTCGACGAAACAATTGCCTTAGATGGTGAAGTGGGCAGCTACCTTGCCATTGCTCGCCGAAGTGGAAAAACCTGGTTTGTGGGTGCACTTACAAACTGGAATGCACAAAAAATCACTATCGACTTTTCGTTTTTACCTGCCGGAAATTACGAAGCCGAAGTTTTTACCGATCGTATAAATGCTGGACGCAACGGTACGGATTATAAACGAGAAGTGTTAAAAGTGAATAATAGTACGAAAATAATCTACCAATTGGCCGAAGGTGGCGGATTGGCAATCAAAATATTGAATATCAAATGAAAAGAAAGTTATTTGTAGTCTGTTTAGCATTAACGACTTACACACTAATGGCTCAGCCTGCGTTCGACAAAACCACCGATGGGGTTATTGTTTATCCACAAAAAAAAGAGGGTGCTCACATGGTGCAACTCAAGGTTATAAACAATAGAATTATTCAGGTAAAAGCTACAGCCGAAAAAGCATTTTCCACGGAAAAAAGTTTGATAACAGTGAAACCTTTTGACGCAAACTCGAAATGGAAAGTGAACACTAAAGGGGACAGTTTGTACTTGAAAACAACAGAACTTACGGCCGCAGTCAGTTTAAAAACCGGCGAAATTGCTTTTTCCGACAAAAAAGGCAAACGCCTCCTGAGCGAAAGTACGGGAGATGCCAAACAATTTACACCTATAACAGTTGAAGGAACAAAGGGTTATACGTTGGCGCAAAAATTTAATTCGCCAGAAGATGAGGCTTTTTACGGATTGGGTCAACACCAATCGGACGAATTTAATTACAAAGGAAAAAACGAAACACTGTTTCAGTACAATACCAAAGTATCGGTGCCTTTTGTTATTTCAAACAAAAACTATGGCATTTTGTGGGATAATTATTCGCTTTCGAAATTTGGCGATAAACGCGACTATGCCCAAATGAATCAGTTTAAGCTGTACGATAAAAATGGCGTCGAAAAAGGTTTAACCGCTACTTATTTGACCAATTCGGACCCGAATAAAGTGTATTGCGTGCGCCCCGAAAGTATTATCGACTATGAAAATCTCGAAACACAAAAGAATTTCCCCGAAGGATTCCAGTTTGCCAATTCCATCATTACCTGGGAGGGTAGTTTAGAAGCCAGCGAATCAGGCATTTTTCGTTTTATTCTTTATTATGCCGGTTATACCAAAGTGTTTATAAATAACGAATTAGTTGTGCCAGAGCGTTGGCGTACGGCCTGGAATCCAAATAGTTACAAGTTTAATGTCGACCTCAAAGCAGGCGTGCGTGTGCCTGTAAAAATTGAATGGAAACCAGATGGTGGCGCTTACCTTGGATTAAAAGCATTGAGTCCTGTTGCTGCCGAAGAACAAAACAAAATGGCTTGGTGGAGCGAAATGGGAAATGAAATTAACTACTATTTTATAGCCGGAAACTCTATGGACGAGGTAATTAGCGGCTACCGCAACATTACCGGAAAAGCGCAAATAATGCCTGCATGGGCCATGGGATTTTGGCAAAGTCGCGAGCGTTACAAAACGCAGGACGAAATTGTGGGCACGTTGAAAGAGTTTCGTCAGCGTCAAATTCCAATCGACAATATCGTTATGGACTGGTTTTACTGGAAAGAAGACCAATGGGGAAGTCAGGAATTTGACCCCAAACGCTTCCCAAACCCAACCAAAATGATAAGCGACATTCACGATATGAATGGAAAAATAATGATTTCGGTGTGGCCAAAATTTTATGCCAACACCGACCATTACAAAGAATTCGACAAAAAAGGATGGATGTACCAACGGGCAACTAATGATAGCGTCCGCGACTGGGTGGGTAAAGGTTATGTAGGTTCGTTTTACGATGCCTACAGCGCCGGAGCACGCAAATTGTTTTGGAATCAACTGAATGAACATTTATTTCCTAAAGGTATTGATGCTTGGTGGATGGATGCTTCGGAGCCTGATATACTATCCAATGCAAGTTTAGAATACCGTAAAATACTTTCGGGGCCAACAGCTTTAGGTCCATCAACAAAGTATTTTAATACATACGCTTTGATGAATGCCGAAGCAATTTATGATGGTCAACGAAGTGTTGCACCCAACAAACGGGTGTTTTTATTAACGCGCTCGGGCTTTGCCGGTCTACAACGTTATTCAACAGCTACCTGGAGTGGCGATATTGGCACACGATGGGAAGACCTGAAATCGCAAATTTCGGCAGGACTGAATTTTGCCTTGTCAGGGATTCCATATTGGACAATGGATATTGGCGGTTTTTGTGTGGAAAATAGGTATGTAAGTGCTCAAAATAAATATGATGCTACCAAAGTTGAAAACGACGACCTCAAAGAATGGCGCGAATTGAATGCCCGCTGGTATCAGTTTGGAGCATTTGCACCACTATTTCGCGCGCATGGTCAGTTTCCGTTACGCGAAGTGTACAACATAGCACCCGAAAATCACGTGGCTTACAAAAGCATTTTATACTATAATAAATTGCGTTACAGCTTAATGCCTTATATTTATACCTTAGCAGGGATGACTAATTACAAGGATTACACCATTATGCGTGCATTGGTTATGGACTGTGGTGCCGACAAAAAAGTGGAAAATATAAGCGACCAATACATGTTTGGCCCTTCACTTATGGTTTGTCCCGTGTACAAATATCAAGCCCGTGAGCGCGAAGTGTATTTTCCTGCAACAAGCGGTTGGTACGATTTTTATACCGGAAAATTCGTAGCTGGCAATCAGACTAAAACCGTTGCTGCTCCTTACGAACGGATACCAATTTTTGTCCCGGAAGGTGCAATTATTCCTTTCGGACCTGAAATTCAATTTACAAACGAGAAAAAAGCCGAAAATATTACGCTGTATGTGTACGCCGGCAAAAATGGTTCGTTTGAGTTGTACGAAGATGAAGGTGTAAACTATAACTACGAAAAGGGAGCTTCTGCCAAAATTCGTTTCGATTACAACGATAAATCAAAAACGCTGACAATTAATAACCGAGTGGGGACATTTAGTGGAATGCTCGAGAAACGCACTTTTAATATTGTATATGTAAGCAAACAAAATGCAGCTTCGTTCGATTTAAAAAATCAAAAAGGAAAGTTGATAGAATACAATGGAAAAAAAGTGAATGTAAAGTTATGAAACTATTAAGAGAATATTGTAAAAAAATGAAAATCAGCAATTAAACTACAATCATTGGTACTCCTCCATGACAATTTTAACATACTAATTTAAGGCATAAAAGCTAAATGCTTTAAAAATTCACTAGTAAAAAAGCTAAGAAATTAGCGACAAAGTAACAGAAAACCCTACAAATTAATTGATTTGTAGGGTTTTCTGTTACTATTCAACCCAAAGAAAGTATTTAAATAAAACTAATAAAAAACAAGATTTAAAATTTAAGGCTAAATTAAAGTAAAATCATAAATTTACAAACATAGGAACTAAATAAATCATACTATGAATTAAGGATATTTATTCGCAATTAGTTATTATTTTTTTTGTAAAATAATCTATGAGAGTATGATATTCAAATCTAAAAGATCACAATATTGATATTTTATTACAACTTTGTAATTATCAAATTAAATAATTACGAATAACTCCTTTGTAGTATTTCATTTGCAACAAATTTATATTTCATTCAGATACAGACAATTATAAGCTATTTAAAAATAAAATTAAAAAATATATATACAAAAATTAGCAATTAAAGGAATAAATACTTATTTTAGTGCTCTGAAATCAATAAATACTAGAATTAGAATGTTAATAATTGGAATTGCCGGAGGAACCGGATCAGGAAAAACAACAGTGGTGCGCAAAATAATGGAGCGATTGCCCGAAGGTGAAGTGGCTATTCTTCCGCAAGATTCATATTATAGAGATAGCGGTCATTTGCCACTGGAAGAAAGATTGGAAATGAATTTTGACCATCCTGATTCAATAGAATTTGAATTGTTAACCCGTCATTTAAAGGAATTGCGGAAGGGTAAAACAATCGAGCAGCCAATTTATTCATATTTAACCTGCACACGTGCCACCGAAACTATTCCTGTAAAACCCTGTCATGTGATTATCGTTGAAGGTATATTAATACTTTCAAATGCCGAACTTAGAAAAATGCTCGATTTAAAAGTTTTTGTTGATGCCGATGCCGACGATAGGCTGATAAGAGTTATCAATCGGGATATTATTGAACGCGGAAGATCGGTAAACAAAGTAATGGAGCGTTACGAACAAACTGTGAAACCTATGCACCTACAATTTATTGAACCTACAAAACGTTTCGCGGATATTATTATTCCTCAAGGTGGTAACAACCACATTGCCATTGATATATTGACTAAATATATTGAGAATAATTTGAAATAAGGCTTTTTTGAGTGCAAAGACCCCCAAAATGGGGGCTTTAAGAACTAGTTTTTGAAATATGGAGACCCCCAACCCCCAAATGGGGGCTTTAAGACCAAGTCTTTTAAATATGGAACACGAAACTTAAAACACGAAACATAAAATGCTATGAACTTATCCGAATTATCTAAAATCATGTTTCTGGACATAGAAACTGTGCCTCAAAAGGGACGTTTCGATGAATTAGCAGACGATTTGGCTCATTTATGGGAAGAAAAATTTAATGTGATTCAGAAGCGTATGCCCGAGAAATATACCACCGAAACTACTGCTAATGAAGCTTTTGAAAGCAGTGCAGGTATATATGCTGAGTTTGGAAAAATTGTTTGTATTTCGGTGGGTTTTATACATTTTAAAGGGTTGGAAATGCATTTTCGCACAAAATCGTTTGCGGGCGATGATGAGGCAAAATTACTACTTGATTTTGGCACCATGCTTTCGAAGTTTTGCACTACCAAAGATCACACATTATGCGGTCACAATATTAAAGAATTTGATATCCCGTATATTTGTCGCCGAATGCTAATTAACGGAATAGATTTACCATTGCTTTTACAAATTGCAGGCAAAAAACCTTGGGAAATATCATTTATTGATACTTTAGAACTCTGGAAATTTGGCGATTATAAAAATTACACTTCATTAAAATTACTGACAGCTGTTTTTGGAGTTCCTACACCCAAAGATGACATTGATGGCAGTCAGGTAGCCAAAGTTTATTATCATGAAAAAAACTTAAATAGAATTTCGCTTTATTGCCAAAAAGATGTTTTGGCAACTGCACAAGTGTATTTAAAAATGCAAGGTATACAATCCATAAAACCAGAACATATCGAATTCTTATAAAAGTTCTAAATGCTAAAAAAAGAGATATATTGGTTGCTTTTTATTTTGGTTGTTTTTAATTCCTGTAAATTGGATAAAAGCACTCAAGACCAAACTACATCCAATTTTGACCTTTCAGGAATTCAAAAAAGAGATACCTTGATTGTAGGTACTTTATACGGTGCAACTTCCTACTTTATTTATAGAGAGGAGATATTGGGTTTTGATTATGAAATGGTGCAAAACCTTGCAAAAACTTTAAACGTAGAACTTAAAATAGTAGAAGTAAAAACTGAAGAGGAATTAGCCATATTACTTCGAGAACATAAAATTGATTTGGCTGCATATAATACGGTTGAAACGAATGAGTTAAAGAAACATTTTCAATTTGTTTTTGCTCAGGAATATAAATATCAGGTTTTGATTCAGAATTTAAGCGTTAATTCGCTCACTGATGTATTAGAATTAAAAGAAAAAGAGGTTTATGTAAAGCCGAATACAATTTTTGAAAGGCGATTAAAAGCACTTAATGCAGAAATTGGAGGTACAATAAATATCAAATTAGCACCCGATTCAGTCAGTTCAGATGAATTAATTGAGATGGTGGCTGCTAAAAAAATTAAATATACCACGGCTTATTATAACACAGCTTTGTTGTATAAATCATATTACAAAAAACTGGATGTGCACATGCCCATAGGTTTTAATCAACGCAATGGGTGGATGATTCGGAAAGAAAATGTTGAATTGCAAAAAGCGATAGAAAACTGGGAGAAAAAAGATTATACCGAAATTTTACAAGCCAATTTAACCCACAAATACTGGAACAGAAGCATTTACTTTGCCCAAAAGAAAGTGCGAATTCCTAAAGGAGCCATCTCGCCTTATGATAAATTGTTTAAAAAATATGCAAAAGAAATAAATTGGGACTGGCAACTTTTAGCCGCGGTGGCATTTCACGAATCTCGTTTCGATTCATCACAAGTTTCGTGGGCAGGTGCTGCGGGTTTAATGCAATTAATGCCCCGTACGGCAGCAAACTTTGGACTCAATAGGCAAAATATATTTAATCCTGAGAAAAATATTGAAGCAGGTGTGCAGTATATCAAGAGTTTAAACCTATCGTTCAGGCGAATTGAAAACAGAGATGAAAGAATCAAATTTATTTTAGCGGGTTATAATTCAGGCCCTGCACATATATTTGATGCAATGGCTTTGGCTAAAAAACATGGCAAAAATCCTCAAATTTGGTTCGAAAACGTAGAATACTATTTAAAGAAAAAGTCAGATCCTGAATTTTACAACGACCCTGTAGTTAAATTTGGAAAGTTTAGAAGTAAAGAAACTGTTTCTTATGTTATTAACACATTAGAAACCTACGAAAAATATCTTCGAAAAAAATAAATTTATCCCAATTACTCTCATATAGTGGACTGAATTACTTTGAATTACATAAAAATTATATGTTTAATCGTATCATAATATTTTTTTTATTATTACTACACATTCCTATTGTCAATGCTCAAAAATTCACTATAAGTGGTTACGTTATTAATGCAAATAGTGACGAAACGCTTATTAGCTCCTCCATTTATGATTTAAATTCAAAAAACGGTACCGTTAGCAATTCATACGGATTCTATTCCTTAACCATTCCCAAAGGCAAGGTTGAAATTATTTATACCTATATTGGATTTGCAACTCAAAGTAAAATATTTGAACTTACAAAGGATACAATTATCAATATTAAATTGTCCGAATACATTGAGCTTAATGAACTTACCGTGTTAGCAAATAAGAAAGAATTTGGTGTAAAAGGCTCACAAATGAGTGCCATTGATGTCCCTGTAAGCATGATAAAAACTGTGCCTACACTTTTTGGTGAAGCAGATGTTCTGAAAGCATTGCAGTTATTGCCTGGTGTTCAGGCCGGATCCGAAGGTTCGTCGGGCATTTATGTAAGAGGAGGCGGCCCCGACGAAAATTTATTTTTGCTGGATGGTGTAGCTGTATATAATGTAAATCATTTAGTAGGTTTTTTCTCGGTTTTTAATACAGATGCCGTTAAAAATGTAACTATGTATAAAGGTGGCTTTCCCGCACGCTTTGGCGGTAGATTGTCATCGGTAGTTGATATTAGAATGAATGATGGAAATAACCAGAAAATTCATGGAAATTTAACGCTTGGATTAATTTCTTCCAAAATTAATTTGGAAGGCCCACTTTTTAATCCCAAAACAACATTTAATATTTCTGCTCGCCGAAGCTATTTCGATATATTTTCAAAATCACTGATGAGTTTTGATGATAATGATGGATTTAAAGCATCGGCCGGTTATTATTTTTATGATTTTAACACCAAATTCACCCATAAATTTTCGGATAGAAATAGAATATTTTTAAGTTATTATATGGGTAATGATGACTTGAATTCTGAACTAACAGACTCATATTCAGTAACCGAAACCGGATCTGAAATAGGTAAAATTAACATAGACTGGAACTGGGGAAATATTATAAGTGCTTTTAGGTGGAACCATGTTATTAACAATAAACTATTTATGAATTCGAATATTACCTATACGAATTATAAATTTAAAATGCTCATGGGCAATGAGTTGACGAGTATCAAAATAAATCCACCCTCCGAAATAATCAACTCTACCAACTTAGAATATAATTCAGGAATTATCGATTATGGTTTAAAACTTGATTTCGACTATATGCCTGGCCCAAAACATGATATAAAATTTGGCACTAGCTATGCTTTTCATGTTTTTGAGCCGGGAGTTACTGCCGACCGATCGAAAAATGACGAAAACAATTCTACCACTCAAAATGATACTACCTATAATAATTCCTTGATTAATTCACAGGAAACCATCTTGTTTTTTGAAGATAATTATAGCATAAATTCATTTTTAAAAGCTAATATTGGTCTGCATTTTTCAACATTCAATGTTCAAAAGACTTTTTACAAATCATTGCAACCCCGCCTTAGTTTGAGAGCGCTTTTATCAGACAAACTATCGTTAAAATTTAGTTATGCTAATATGCAACAATATGTACACCTGCTTTCGTACAATAATTTCAGTTTACCAAACGACCTTTGGGTACCGGTAACAAAAAAAATTCAACCCATGAAATCCAATCAATACTCGACAGGAATTTTTTATAGTCTCCTAAATTTAATCGATTTGTCGGTGGAAGGATATTATAAAAATATGGATAATCTGATTGAATATCTCGATGGTTCGAGTTTTTTTAGTTCAGGAACAGGTTGGGAAGATAAAGTGGCAATTGGTAAGGGCTGGGCGTATGGTATAGAGTTTTTAGCTCAAAAAACAGTTGGTAAAACTACCGGATGGCTTGGCTACACCTGGTCAAAATCAGAACGATTATTCAACAGGAAAAATCAAGAATTGAATAATGGTGAAGTGTTTCCGGCAAAATATGACAGAACAAATGACCTAAGCTTTGTACTTTCGCATAAGCTGAATGAAAAAATTGACTTTTCAGGTACTTTAAAATACAGTTCAGGAAACTATGTAACTTTGGCATTTCAGAATTACAAAGGTTTTAGTGAATTTGATAGTAAATTACCCTATTTTGGCAAAAGAAACAACTACCGAATGCCTGATTATTTCAGGATAGATGTAGGTGTAAATTTGCATAAACAAGTTAAATACGGTAAAAGAACCTGGAATTTCAGTCTATATAATGCTTCAAATCAAATGAATCCTTTTTATCTTTTTGTTTCTACAAAAAAATACATCGACCCCATTACATTGAAAGAAGTTTCTGAAAAAGTTTTTAATAAAATCACAGTTTTCCCAATTATTCCATCGATTAGTTATACCTATATATTCTAAGAAATGAAGGCTTTTGTTGTACATAAATTTCTAACAATTAACATAATAGTTTTATTAGGTTTAATGTCATGTATCAATGAAATCAAGTTTAACGAGAATCAAATGGCTCCGGAATTAGTTGTAAACAGTTTAATCACTCCGGATTCTGTTATAAAATTAAATCTCAGTTTAAGTCGGTTTTTTTTAAGTTCAGAACAAAACTATACAGTAATAAAAAATTATGAAGTAAAGCTTTGGCTCAATGATGTATTAAAAGAAACTATGCTTAATAAAAATGGAACTTATGTTAGTGTTTATAAACCAAAAATTGGCGATTATATAAAATTTACAATTAAAAATCCCGAAAATCAAAAACAAACAAGCTGTAAAACAGTAATTCAGAAACGAATATCAATACTTTCGGTAGATTCTGCAATGACTTATGAAAGTTCAGGTTATTTAACTTACAATGATACATTAACACCCGGAGTTATAAAAACTGACACCTTAGGACTTGTTAGAAACTTCAAATTCAATTTTAAAACTAATTTCAAAGATTCCTTGAATTTTGAAAATTATTATAGAATTGTAGCCACTTTGGTTCAATATTATGCTGACGGTAAAACGAGCAATGAACGATTAAAATTAAAACCTGATGATTTAGTCTTTGAAAAAATGAGCGAATCAGGAATTTTTGACAATAATAAGGACAAATTATTCAATATATTTAAGGATGATACTTTTGATGGCACTCATTTTGGAATTAAAACTTTTTTGTACCTGAAAAGAATTAGCATCCAAAATGAGAGTATAACTTTATTTAAATTAGCGGGTTACAAAACACCAATAAAAACTGAAATTATATTTGATCTTCAAAGCATCTCACCTGAATTTTTCAAATACTTAAAATCGGTAAAAGAAAACAACACCGATTTGCAATATTTATCCGAACCGGTTCAGGTTTACAATAATATTTATGGTGGAATTGGCATTTTAGGAAGTTACACACATTCATTTTACAAAATAGCTCTATCTATTGATTCAAAAACATTTTATTATCAATAAGTTATTCATAATTTGAACTGCGAAAATTTACAGATATTGCTCAATGCATAATTGTATTTTTTGAAAAATTCATTTTTTGGTTTGGAATCAAAGCAGTATCTTTGCATTCCCTTTTATTACACCAAAATCACATCAGAAAATCTAACTTGATATTAACAATCAGTTAAATTACACATTATTTTTATTCAAAATTCATTATTAGTTTTAGTCTTCTCAAATTTGAGTACTAAATCAATAATTTATAAAAAGGTGCAATAATAGAGTGATTTAAACCAAAAGGCAAAAATCATTGTGAACCTATCTAAATTGAAAGGTTCAATAAAATTAATTTTTAAAAACATTTGAATTTAAAGTATGAAGTACTATAGTACCAACAAACAAGTAAGCGGAGTAAGCTTAGAAGATGCAGTAATAAAAGGATTGGCTGAAGATAAAGGCTTATTTATGCCCGATCATATTTTAGAAATTCCGTCTTTATTTTACGAAAACATTGATAAAATGACTTTCGAGGAGATGGCTTATACTGCTGCATTTATGCTTTTTGGTGAGGATGTGCATGCCAATATGCTTAAAATGATAGTACATGATACTTTGAATTTTGATGTTCCTCTTGTAAAGGTTGAAGAAAATATATATAGTCTTGAGCTATTCCATGGACCGACTTTGGCTTTTAAAGATGTTGGGGGAAGATTTATGTCGCGTATGTTGGCTTATTTTATTCAACGCCAGGAAGATAATAACAAATTGGTAAATGTGCTGGTTGCTACTTCGGGTGATACAGGTAGTGCTGTTGCAAATGGATTTTTGGGTGTTGAAGGAATTCATGTTTACGTGCTGTATCCCAAAGGTTTAGTTAGTCCAATTCAGGAATGTCAATTTACTACATTGGGCCAAAACATTACAGCCTTAGAAGTTGATGGAACTTTTGATGATTGTCAGGCACTGGTAAAATCGGCATTTATGGACGAAGAATTGAATTTGAAAATGAAGCTTACTTCGGCAAATTCAATTAATGTAGCTCGATTTCTTCCACAAGCTTTTTATTATTTTTATGCCTATGCACAGTTAAAGCAAATTTCGGAAGCGGCTGCCAACAATATGGTGGTTTGTGTACCTAGTGGAAATTTTGGAAATATCACTGCCGGACTTTTTGCAAAACGTATGGGATTGCCTATTAAAAGATTTATTGCAGCCAACAACAAAAATGATATTTTTTTACAATACTTAAAAACCGGCGAATACAAACCACGTCCTTCTGTATCAACCATAGCCAACGCCATGGATGTGGGCGACCCAAGCAATTTTGCTCGTGTTTTGGATTTGTATAATGGTTCTCATGAAGCAATTTCGGCTGAAATAAGCGGTGTAAGTTATAGCAATGAGCAGATAGCTGAAACCTTAAAAACATGCAAAAAAGAAACCGGGTATTTACTTGATCCTCACGGTGCTTGTGGATATCAGGCTTTAAAAGATGGCTTAAAAGACGGCGAAGTGGGTGTGTTCTTAGAAACTGCACATCCGGCAAAATTTCTCGAAACAGTTGAAAATATTATTGGTGAGAAAATAGAAATCCCTGAAAAATTACAGGAATTTATGAAGGGTGAAAAGAAAAGTGAATCCATGTCGAAAAGTTTTGAGGATTTTAAAGCCTATCTATTAGCAAAATAATTCTTATTTATTTTGAAACTTTGGAAAAGGTAAGTTTACTGGAAAGTTAATTGTAAATCGTAAATATTTTAATTGTAAATATAAAAGATGTTTTCAGGAATAATAGAAGAAGCAGCTCAGGTAGTTGCACTGGTTAAAGAGCAAGAAAACCTGCATATTAGTATGGAGTGTACTTTCATTGATGAGTTAAAAATTGATCAAAGTGTAGCACACAATGGAGTTTGCTTAACTGTGGTAAAAAAAACAGAAAAAACATACACAGTTACTGCCATTAAAGAAACACTCGACCGTACAAATCTGGGGCAATTGATAGTAGGAAGCAAAGTCAATTTGGAACGCAGTATGATTATGAATGGAAGATTGGACGGCCATATTGTTCAAGGCCATGTTGATCAAACTGCCATTTGTACTAGTGTGCAAGAAGCTGAAGGAAGTTGGTACTTTACATTTGAATACGCATTTGATGCTGAAATGGCAAAACGTGGTTATATGACAGTTGACAAAGGCTCAGTAACAGTAAATGGAGTGAGTTTAACCGTTTGTAATCCAACAAATAACACTTTTCAAGTAGCTATTATTCCTTATACTTATGAGTTTACAAATTTTCATCAAATAAAAGTCGGGACGGTTGTAAATATCGAATTTGATATAATAGGAAAATATGTAAGTAGAATGATGTCGTTTTAAAATAAAAATAGTATATTTGGTATATATGCCAAAATTAGTTGGTGAAAACTTCTGAAACTATTATTGGTATTGATTTTTAGAAAAGCTTAATGAAATTCATTTCATTAAACATCTATATATAGTAGTAAATAGGTTTTCTAAGCCATAACTGAATACCGGTAATGAAAAAAACACCAACTATTTTTGGCATCGTTATCTATATTTCTCTGATAATCAAGACAATAAACAACATAAAATATCATACAAAAACTAAAGTTATGTATGATATTTATTTTTTATAAGCTACCAAATGTTATTCAAATGTTGTTTTCAAAGTTTGTAAGACTTCATAATCTGTCATATCAATTTTTGTAGGCACTATCGAAACATAATTATTGGCAAGCGCCCATTCGTCAGTATCTTCAGCATCCGGCTCATGATTGTCAAAATAACCAGTCAACCAAAAATAATTGCGTCCGTGTGGATCAACTCTTTTCTCATATTCTTTAGCCCAATGCCCTTCACATTGCCTGCTGAGTTTTATTCCATTAATTTTACCTACCGGAAAGTTCACGTTTAAACAAACGCCGTAAGGCAAGCCATTTTCAAGCATTTTACGAGTAATACTTAAAATGTATTTTTCAGTAAAACTAAAGTCAACTTTGGGTGAATGATCAAAAATTGAAAATCCTATCGACAAAATTCCATTTTCACAACCTTCCAAAACCGCACCCATTGTCCCTGAGTAAATAACATTAATCGCCGCATTCGAACCGTGATTAATTCCTGAAACTAACAAATCAGGTTTACGTTCTAATTCATGTAAAGCTAATTTTACACAATCTGTCGGCGTTCCTGTACATGAATAACGAATCAATCCTTCCCTTTCTTCGGTTTTGAAATATCTTATTGGTTGCGAAACAGTTAACGCGTTTGATTGCGCCGAACGTGGACCATCAGGTGCCATAACTATAACGTCTCCAATTTCCATCATTAATCGCGTTAAAACTTCAATTCCTCTTGCATTTTCTCCATCATCATTTGTAATTAAAATCAATGGTTTATTTATCTCATTTTGCATAAAAAATATATTTTTCCCAATATTTATTTGTTTATAATATTAAAGTTCTGAACAATAAAATTTAAAATTATTGATTTTATTACTTCCTTAAAATTCACTTCAATTTGCTAATTTTCAGAGTAGTGAGCAATAAAAATACTATACTTGACGCTAAAAAATAAATTACATCCCGTGTATCAATAACTCCACGACTCATTGATTTATAATGATAATTTATACCAATGGTATCAAAAAAAATAATCCATTTGCCTGAGCTAAAGAAACTACTTAAAAGTTCGAATCCATAAAACATGAAAAACGAGATGACAATAGAAATGACAAAGGCAACAATTTGATTGTTAGAAATTGAAGATGAAAATATACCTATTGATAAATACAAGCCAGATAAAAAAACCAGTCCAATAAAAGAGCCCCAAAAAGCACCTGCATCGACATTACCAATGGGTTCTGCTAAAAAAATTACACTCACATAATATATAATAGTTGGAACAAGTGCCAACAAAACCAAAATCCAGGCAGCAAAGTATTTCCCTAAAACTATATTCCACATTGTCAGTGGTTTAGTCAAAAGCAAATCCCATGTACCACTCTGTTTTTCTTCAACGAAAAGTCGCATACTTATTGCCGGACATAGAAAAAGGAAAAGCCAGGGCGATGCAAAAAACAAACCTTCAACATGAGCATAACCAGCATCGAGGATATTTAAATTACCCGGAAAAACCCATAGTAATAAGCTTGTTACAGATAAAAAAACACCAATAACTATATATGCAGTAGCACTGCTAAAAAAACTTCTGAGCTCTTTTTTAAAAATTGAAAACATAAAATTCAATGATTAGCACGAAATTATGTGATGAAAATAATTTAAGAAATTGTATTAAAAAAATTATTATCTTTGCGCAGTCAAAGGTAAATAAAAATATTGAATGAAAGCTTTAAAGAATATGAAAATCCGATTAATGTTAAGTTTCTTTTTAATAATATCTTTTTCTTCATTTTCAAAAATCCCAAATAACTATGCTATAAGAGGTGAGTTTATTTATGGTAATATATTGAAACACACCAAGCATTTAACCAATTTGGTAAAAGACCCCATTTTAGGAGGCGAGCTTGATTTTGAATGGCAAACCATGGGCAAAAAACCGTGGCATCAATACTTTAATTTCCCTGTGATAGGTGTTGGACTTGTAGGTTTAGATTTAGGAAATCCGCAAATGCTTGGTCAATTATTGGCCATTTATCCTTATTTTGACTTTAAAATTATTAATATAAATTATTTAAAACTAAGCTTGAAAGGTGGTGCCGGTGCAAGTTTTTTGAACAAAAGATTTGACAATACAGCTACAGATTTAAATAATTTAAATACCGGAAATGCAGCAATTGGCTCAATATTAAATGTTTATTTTGCCGGTGGATTAAATCTTGAGGTGCCATTTCAAAATGGCTTATCGATTGTTGCCGGTTATCACTGGAATCATGCTTCAAACGGCAGTTTTTATCAACCTAATTCGGGTATTAACATGTTAAATGCTTCATTGGGGCTAAAATACACACCCAATTTTCATTCCTGGATTGAACCACAAAAAAAAGTGATACCTGCATTGCCTCAAAAATTCACGATAGAACTAATTGCTTCGGGAGGTGCACGTGAGCTTTATTATTTAGACAACAAAATGTTTCCAGCAGCTTCAGTGGTTTTGGCTGCACATCGTCAAATTGGGAATAATATTCGTTTAGGAATAGGTATTGATGGCT
>CAMBSB010000090.1 GCA_945870155.1 Paludibacter jiangxiensis
TGTCGAAAGAATTTTTTGATGGCAAATTAGCCGCCGATATTGAATACAGAAAAGCACTTATTTTTGCCCAAGACATTGCAGAAATTAGTTTATCGTGGCGTATTTCTAAAAAACTTTTACTCACTACTAATTATGAATTATCTTTCGAGTCAGAAAACACTTTTCAACGATTATTTATCAACCTAACTCAACGATTTTAGTATAATATTATTTTATATATTGGTAATTATTACAAATATATTATCTTTGCATTTTATTTTGAACAACTGAATTAAAACAAATAATTTAAAAACATTTATTTATGAAGAAAATTTTTGCATTAAGCATTTTTATAATGTTCCTTGGACTTACTAAAGCGCAGGAAAACGCTCCCTTAGTTTCTACAGATGGAAGTTTGACAGTTACATCCAATGTAACTTATTCAAATCCATATTATTATGTTGTTTGGATTAAAGAACCATTTGGTAATTTTTTACGTACAATTACTATGTACGGACAAACTGCAAAGTATTATCCTGATTTGGCACATTGGAATTCAGAAAGTGCAGCAAATAAGGTAAATGCAACTACCGGTGCAACTAAATCGTCATCCAGTCCTTTTTCATCAGTTTGGAATGGTAAAAATCAAGCTAATACTACAATTGTTCCTGATGGTAATTATACTGTAAGTATTGAAATGTCATCTGAATCTTATGGTTCTAATAGTAAATATATTACTACTACTTTTACCAAAGGTCCTGCAGCAGTAACACTTAATCCTACAGCAGTAAGTCCAATTTCGAATGTCACTATAAGATGGCAACCGGCCAATACAGGTATCAAGGAAATTGAACTTTCAAAACTCTATTCCATTTATCCTAACCCGGCTATTTCTACAGTTTATGTAAATGGTCCTGAAATTCAAGAAATAGAATTGTTAACATTAAATGGAAAATTAATTTTAGTAAGTTCTGAGCGAACTTTAGATATAAATAATTTGCCCAGAGGTTTTTACTTGGTTAAGTTAAAGACCAAAGCTGGTACATTTATCAAAAAGATTGAGAAAATTTAATCTGAAAATTTAAATTAAATGCCGTCAAATCTTGGCGGTATTTTTTTTGCAAAATAATTTTTTGAATTTATGAAGAAACTAAGCATTCACACTTTTATGCATGTTCCTTACGAAGGTTTGGGATGCATCGAAAATTGGATTATTTCACAAGATCATTCATTGAGTTTTACTAAATTTTATGAGCCATATATTCTACCCGATATAAATACTGTAGATTGGCTGATAGTTATGGGTGGCAACATGAGTGTTTACGAAGAGGCACTCTATCCATGGTTAAGTGAGGAAAAACAATTTATACGGCAAATGATAGATTGCAATAAAGTGGTGATTGGTATCTGTTTAGGCTCTCAACTCATAGCTGAAGTTTTGGGTGCTCGTGTTTTTCCAAACCTTAAAAAAGAGATTGGCTGGTTTGATATTTTCAAATCGAATAACCAGGATTTACATCCAATACAAAATGTTTTTGAAAACGAGTTTATGGTTTTTCATTGGCATGGCGATACTTTCGATTTGCCGTTAAATTCTAAACATTTATTTTATTCAAAAATTGCCCATAATCAAGGTTTTATATACAATAATCTAGTTTTAGCGTTGCAATTTCATTTAGAAGTAACCGACCAGACCTTGATAGAGATGATAGAAAACGGCAAAAGTGAATTAAATTGTACGGAAACTATACAATCCGAAGAGCAAATTCTCAGTCAACGAAATTATATTGACAATAACAATCTTATCATGTACAAGATACTAGATTACTTTTCAAAATTTTAGTTAGATCTGAATTTAAATTTATATCAACAGTACTTAACATATAAAAAGTGATAATATTTCAGTTTGTCCTGATTTATTATCACTTTTTTTAATATCTAATAGAAAATCGATAAATCAAAATGAGTTATCTTGAAGTTAAATTTAAGCTGCTTTTTTTGCTCTACGGTATAAATATGAATTAAATATGTTTCGTTTAGCAAATCGTAATTGTTTATCAGCATTAATAAAGCGTGTAAAGATGTTTTTAGAAACGCCAAAATACTCGTATGTAGAGCCATCCATAAACGAAACTTCTAGCATTTGTCCTTTAAGTTTAAAGTCTGAAATACCAGAGTCTGCTGAAGTTAAATGTTCCTCTTCATTCGCTGTTATTGTTTCAGGAGCAATACTAACCAAAAAATGATAAGCTTCAATGATTTGTCGACTTTTGTGTTCTGCTTCAATTGCAAGTTCTTCATTTCCAGAGAATTTATCAGGGTGCCACTCTTTTACCAAATTACGGTAGGTGTTTTTAAGTGTTTTAAGGTCAGTGTCAGTTTCAACATTAAATAATTTTTTGTACTCGTTAATACGTTTCATAAATATTTCTAAATTTTATTTTACTTTGCTTCACAGCTTTTTTAATCGGGCACAAAGGTACTACTTTTATGCTTGTAATACTAAATTATTTGCTTTAAACAATAATTTAGCTAAAAACAATGTTGTTAAACTTAACCAAAAGTATATTTACTAAATTTTTTTCGGCAAATAATCAGCTTTAATGTTTTCCATTGCAGCCCATAAGCTTTTTCTTATATCAGGATTTAATTTTTCTAATTCCGATATTAAATTTTTAGCATTTTTCCGGGATGAATCTTTTTCGAAGGGACAATTTTTAATTTGTTTTTTATAATCCCGTATTCTTTCCATTTCAATTAATTCCTTTTCAGTAATCAATGCCAGAGGTCTAATAATCGACATATTGAATTTATGCATTTTAAGTAAAGGTGGCATAGTTCCAAATGAACCTTGAAATATTAAATTCATCAAAAGCGTTTCAGAAATATCGTCCAAATGATGTCCTAAAGCAATTTTATTGCAGCCTAATTGCTCTGCAGCTTCAAAAAGTGCTTTCCGACGATGCCAGGAACATAAAAAACAAGTGGATTTCTTTTTATCAAGTTTATCATCAAACCGAGTAGTGAAATTTACAAATGGCACGTCAAATTTCTTACAATAAGTATTAAGATACTCTAAATCAGATTGGTAGGCAATATTCTCGACTGACACATGTACAGCAGTGAGTTTAAAATTTGGTACAATAATTTTCATCCTTTCGCCCAATAATTCCACCAAGGCCAAAGAGTCTTTTCCACCTGAAAGTCCAATAAGTATATGATCATCGTTCTCTATTAAACGATAATCACTTAAAGCTTTTTTAAACTTAGATCTTATTGTTTGGATTGTTTTTATTTCTGAACTTTTATTTTCTGACATGATTATGATATATAATTTAATCTACAAAATTACTAAAAATGAATATATTATCAATTTATTAATTTTCATGTCTGTTATATAGCAATTTTTTTTTAAAATTAGCTATATATATTGTTGATATTTAGCGACATAAGTCTATTTAAAATATTGTTCAAAATCTTAAAAATAAAAAAATCATATTTTTTTATTCAGATATTGTGTTTTTTCTAAAAAGACAGTATCTTTGCACCTCTAATTTAAGAAGAACTCAGTTAACAAAACTAACTGAAATAGTCAATTTTTAAATTAGAAACCAATTTATTGCGAAAATAGCTCAGTTGGTAGAGCACGACCTTGCCAAGGTCGGGGTCGCGGGTTCGAGTCCCGTTTTTCGCTCATAAAATTTTTTTTTAATAGCGAAACGAGCGGGTTTCGCTTTTTTTCTCTAAATAAAAATTATAAGTTGTTTGCCCAAATGGTGGAATTGGTAGACACGCTAGTTTCAGGGACTAGTGGTCGAAAGGCTGTGCAGGTTCGAGTCCTGTTTTGGGCACAATTTTTAATATACAAAAAACATTTGCGCAGATGGTGAAATTGGTAGACATGCTACTTTGAGGGGGTAGTGCCGGTTACGGTGTGTGGGTTCGAATCCCATTCTGCGCACAAAAAAAAGAGTTTCTTGAAAAAGAAACTCTTTTTTTTACTTTAATTTTACAGTAAAAATTTATCAGTTTTTTGCTTTGTCTTTCTTGTCTTTGTTCTTTTATCTTGTTTCAAATCTACTCCCAATTTAAAATCACCTTTCCACACTCACCACTTTCCATTATATCAAAACCTTTTTGAAAATCATTTATCGAAAACCTATGAGTTATTACAGGACTTAAATCAATACCTGTAATTAGCATTTGTTCCATTTGATACCAGGTTTCCCACATTTCACGTCCATATATTCCTTTCAATGTCAAGGCTTTAAAAATAATTTTATCCCACTGTACGGTTGTGCTATTTGGTAAAATTCCTAATAAAGCTATTTTTGAACCATTATACATGTTTTCAATCATACTTTCAAATGCCACAGGTGAACCAGACATTTCAAGTCCAATATCAAATCCCCGCATGTGCAAATCCTTCATAGCTTGTTCGATAGTTTCACCTTTGGTCGGGTTTACTGTAACTGTAGCACCCATTTCTTTGGCAATTTTCAATCGATAATCACTCAGGTCACTCACCACTATGTTTCTTGCCCCGGCAAAGCGACAAATTGCTGTAGCCATAGTACCAATTAATCCGGCACCGGTAATCAATACATCTTCACCTATCATTGGAAAAGAAAGGGCTGTGTGCGTTGCATTGCCAAATGGATCCATTATCGAAGCCATTTCGTCAGAAATTCTGTGATCAAGATGGACAACGTTTTCGGAAGGTAAGGAAAGATATTCAGCAAAAGCACCATCGCGGTTTACTCCAACTCCAACTGTATTTTCGCATACATGCAATTTTCCACGTCGGCAATTGCGACAATGACCACAAGCAATATGCCCTTCACCCGTTACACGATCACCAATTTGGATGTTTTTGACACCTCGTCCTTTATCTACAATTTCCCCTACATACTCATGACCTATTGTCATCGGAGTTTTAATAGTTCTTTGCGACCATTCATCCCATTTATAAATGTGTAAATCGGTACCACAGATGGCTGTTTTTTTAATTTTTATTAAAACATCATTTATACCAATTTTTGGGGTAGGAATTTCTTCCATCCAAATCCCTTTTTCAGGATTTATTTTTACAAGTGCTTTCATTTTTCATTTCCCTATCTCCCTCCAATGGAGAGTGAAAGTACATTAAATTTTGATTCTTATAAATGCTTAAAAAAATCTTTTATATATTTGGATTAGCAAAAAATGTTGTTATTTGCTCATTCCCCCTTCCTTGGAGGGGGTTAGGGGGAGGTTTAATTCCTTACCCACCTTTATAAAAGCAGCAATACATTTGTCTAAATGTTCCAATTCATGGGCAGCTGAAATTTGAACGCGGATTCGAGCCTGATTTTTGGGCACAACAGGAAAATAAAAACCTACAACATAAATGCCTTCGGCGAGCAAACGCATAGCCATTTCTTGCGATATTTTAGCATCATAAAGCATTACGGCACATATTGCTGATTCTGTTGGCTTTATATCGAAGCCGGCTGTTTTCATTTTTTCAACAAAATAAGCTGTATTGCTATGTAATTTCTGTTGTAACTCATTCGTTTCATCCATCATTTCAAACATTCTAATTCCGGCGGCAGCCACCATAGGAGGAATAGAATTTGAAAACAAATATGGACGAGATCGTTGACGTAAAATATCAATTATTTCTTTTTTCCCGGTAGTGAATCCTCCAATAGCACCACCAAAAGCCTTTCCTAAAGTTCCGGTAATGATTTCAATTTTTCCATGTAAATTAAAACGTTCAGTAACGCCTCTTCCGGTATGACCTACTACTCCAGCCGAGTGCGACTCGTCAACCATAATCATCGCATTATATTTCTCAGCCAGAGCATAAATTTTATCTAAAGGTGCCACATTACCATCCATTGAAAAAACGCCATCAGTAACAATGAGTTTAAAACGTAAATTTTGTGCTTTTATCAATTGTTCCTCCAAATCAATCATATCAGCATTTGCATATCTAAATCTTTGTGCTTTGCAAAGTCGAACACCATCAATAATTGAAGCGTGGTTTAAAGCATCAGATATGATGGCATCCTCTTCATTTAAAAGGGGTTCGAAAACACCACCATTGGCATCAAAGCAGGCCGCATACAATATGGCATCTTCTGTACCAAAAAATTCAGCAATTTTGAATTCAAGTTGTTTATGTAAAGCCTGGGTTCCACAAATAAACCTTACCGACGACATTCCATAACCATGTGAATCTAAAGCAATTTTTGCAGCATTTATCAATTCAGGGTGATTAGAAAGTCCCAGGTAATTGTTGGCACAAAAATTCAAAACTTCGTTGCCGTTAATTACTTTAATTACTGCATTTTGAGGAGAGACAATAATTCTTTCATTTTTAAATAGTCCGGCTTTTTCAATTTCTGAAAGCTCAGTTTGTAAATGCGTTTTAAAATTCTGATACATAAAATTAAGAATTTAAATGCGTATAATATAAATGATCAACCTGTCAATGTTTAAGCACAAAAGTAAGCAAATTATTTATTTCCCAACTGAATTTTTGATAGAATTTTGAATAATTATTGACAAAATATCATTTACTCCTGTAATAAAAAAAAGTTAGCTCTGCAATAAGCAGTAGCTAACTTTTAAACAAAATGCAATATCTAAATGACTAAATATTTATCTTAGTAATTTTTGATTGAAATGTAAACTTAAAAACCAAAGGATAAATTTGACATGCAACACAAAACGCAAATGCTGCTTCAAGGAAGGCACAAACACCGAAAACAACAGTAAAAACTACTGAAATGCTCGGTATGTCAAGCAAATTAAAAAGTAATATTAAAAATGAGAATAAAGCTCCAATTCGAGCAGCAAAAATTTTCGGTCCGGCGTTTATTGCTAATGTTTTAACTTTTAACACTTTAAGTGTTACTTTAGAGATATTCGCTAATATACTATATTTTGATAGTTCGGCTCCGCGAAGTATAAAATCAATCAACAGGAATAAAATGGGTAAAATGTTGTTAGAAAATAAATAAACAACCAATAAAATTACAGTAAACGCACCATTTAATCTGGCAACATTTTCATCAATTTTTTTATCTGATATGGGGCAAATTGCATTTGATTTCATTTCTTTATATTTTTAATTATTTTATAATGCAAAGATAAGGCGAATCAAATAGTAGTACAATACCAATAAAGTTGTATATTTCATACCCTATTTATGGTATGGTTTTATTTTGCTCTGAATAATGAATTGAAAAAATGTTCAAAATATTATACTTTCTAATATATTTCAGCTATTTTTACGGAAAAATAATTCAACTATGAACGACATTATAACTTATGGTCTTTTATGCTTTACATCGTTTTTTACATTGATAAATCCTCTTGGTACAATGCCAATTTTCATGACTATGACTGCTGATTTGAATATCAAAGATAGAAATCAAATTGCCAAAAAAGCTAGCATTATAGGTTTTATAACAATAATTGGCTTTGCTCTAACAGGTCAGTTGCTTTTTAATTTTTTTAGAATTTCAGTTGACAGTTTCAGAATTGTAGGTGGAGTAATTTTTTTTATGATGGGTATGGATATGCTTCAGGCAAGACTTGGTCAAGTAAAAATTAAAGATTCCGAAGTAAAAAGCTATGTAAATGACATTTCAATTACTCCTTTGGCAATACCCATGATTTGCGGCCCTGGGGCAATTACCAATTCAATTGTACTTATGCAAGATGCTGTAAGTTTTGAACGTAAACTTGTGCTTTTCACAAGCATAGCTTTGGTTATGATTATAACTTATTTTGTATTATACAGTTCATCCCGGATAATTAAGTTTTTAGGTCAAACCGGAATTAATGTAATGATGAGATTGATGGGTTTAATAGTGATGGTTATAGCCGTGGAGTTTTTCTTTAGTGGATTAAAACCCATTTTACAAACAATATTAAAATAATACCAAGTGATAATTTTTCTCTCAATTTAAAATTTTTAATAAAAAAGCAGACAAAAGTCTGCTTTTTTATTAAGGTTTTTCGATACAATTAAACATCCATTGCACACCAAATTTATCTTTTAATGATCCATAATAATCTCCCCAAAACATATCCTGCAATTCCTGTTCTATTTGTCCATCAACCTTCAATGCATCAAAAAGTTTTTTCGTTTCAAGGCGTGTATCAGGTTGTAACATAATGTAATAGTTATTACCTTTATTCACTTTAAAACCCATTGATTCTGGAGCATCTGTTCCCATAAGCACATGTCCACCTAATATGGGTAATTCAATATGCATGATCATATTCCTAAGTTCTTCGGGTAATTCAGGATTGTTTTCGGTTGGTGGAATATCTCCAAATCGCATAACACCGGTAAATTCTGACTCGAAAACCTCTTTGTAAAAATTAAAAGCACTTTCGGTTTCACTTTCAAAATTGAGGTATGTACTAACTTTTGACATAATATGTTGTTTTAAAATTTAATTTATTTTTTGTATAACACAATATGACCAAAATGGTTTATTAAAAGAGACTTTTTGTTGAAAGTTATTACATTTTATTTGCAAAAAAAATCACTATAAATCAATTTTTTATATTGATTTATAGTGATTGAAAATTTCATGTAGATATCTATTATATCTTATTTTTAATTTGGAATTACAATTCTAAAGCCTATTCCAGAACTAAAATCAATTCCTTGATAAGAGTTAATCTTGGCACTTCTACAGTCTGAAGCATTTGATTGCCAACTACCCCCTTTAAAAATAAATCTATCAATAGGCACACCAGGATTATCATAAATTTGATCAGAGCACCATTCAAATACATTTCCATGCATATCGTATAATCCAAAAGCATTAGGAGCAAAAGAGCCTACCTTTAAAGTCCCTAATGAGGATGCTCCTTTATAATCAGGATCGTTAGGGTAGGGAAGTAACCAATTATAATTTGCTTCTTTATAACTTAAGAAATTCCCCGTGTTAAAAGGCGTTGTTGTTCCTGCACGGCATGCAAATTCCCATTCAGCATGAGTTGGTAATCGTCCTCCTTTGTATTTAGCATATTCATAAGCACCATACCATGTTACATAAATAATTGGATGTGAAGCATAGATAGTTGAATCTGGCTCCCAATTATCATTTTTATATCTTAATCCTTGATAACCTTTTACTAATAATCTTTGAGTTGGAAAATCTCCTTTATAAAAAATTCCATCTAATTCAATATCTTTAGTATTCAGAAATTCAGCAAATTGTGTATTTGTAATTTCGTACTTACTCATCCAAAATCTTTGAATTGTGGTATCTTTATGTATTAGCTCATAACCTTGTCTTCCATATTCATCTTCAGGGCTACCCATATTGTACTTTCCGCTTGGTATGCTTACCATTTTAATATTTTGTTTTTCAGTAATTCCAATTTCAGGTGTACATGAATAACTGAAAATTATAAACACACTCATTATTAGTGTATTTAAAATAACTGATTTACTAATTGTTTTCATTTTGATATGTTTGTTTGAAAATATTTAACAAAGAATTCCAATTTTGAAAGTGGCTTTGCAAATATCATTCCAATTTTTTATACCAACCTGAATACATTGCATAATTGTGAGCAATTTTTAAATTCATTTCGTTTGTTTTTTCCGGTTCTACGTTTTTTACAAACTTTGCCGGTACTCCAGCCCAAAGCGTGTAAGGTGGAATTATTGTGTTGCTCAATACCAATGCACCTGCAGCAACAATGGCTCCTTCGCCAATATGAGCATAATCTAACAATATTGCTCCCATTCCAATCAAAGCATAATTATCTATCTTGGCTCCATGTACTGTAACATTGTGACCTATAGATACATAATCGCCAATTTCCACTGTCGATTTTTCGTATAAAGTATGTAAAACTGATCCATCTTGAATATTTACATGATTTCCAATCCGAATTGAATTAACATCACCTCGTAAAACTGTATTAAACCATATACTACAACCGTTTCCAACAATTACATCACCAATAATTGTTGCATTTTCAGCCAAATAACAATCTTCACCAATTATTGGTACAAAACCTCTTACTTCTTTTATTAAAGTCATTTTTATTTATTTTTTTTTAATATCAAAGATAAAGCTGTAAATAATTTCAGGTTACTTAAATTTCATCTTTGTTGGGTTTATAAAGCTATTTGAAAACGAATAGAATTTTTCAAAACCGAAGAATATGTTATCTATAACAAAAAGCGCAAAACCAATGTTTAAAAACATAAGCTCTGCGTTCAAATAAGCATATTGATTTTAAAATAGAGTCTCTTTTTTTTCAAATTTAATAATTTAAATTTCCAGCACCAGAACGAACAACATCAGGTTCATCGCCTGTACAATCAATAATTGTTGAATGTTCAAGTCCACCAAACCCACCATCAACAACCAACGAAACCAGATGTCCATATTTTTCTTCAATTAATTCAGGATCAGTAATATATTCTGTAGTTTCCTCATCTGTAAATATCGAGCTTGTCATCATTGGATTTCCCAATTCTCGGACAATTTCTAAAGCAATATTGTTGTTTGGCATACGTATACCAACAGTTTTTTTATTTTTAAAAAGTTTTGGTAGTTTATTACTCCCATTTAAAATAAATGTAAATGGTCCGGGTAAATTCTTTTTCATCAATTTAAATGAAATATCATCCATTTTAGCAAATTCACTTATCTGACTCATTTCGAAACAGATAAATGATAATTCTGCTTTACGCAAATCTTTATTTTTTATTTTTGAAATCAACTCTACACCAGATCCATTGAACATATCACATCCAAAAGCATAAACTGTATCAGTTGGAAAAATAATAATTCCGCCTTTACGCAATACATCAACAACACGTCTGATTTCGCTGGCATTTGGATTCGAATCGTAAAGTTTTAATATCATAGGAAATATTTTTTAGATTATCAATGCATAAATATGGAATTAAATACAAAATTACAAAAAAAATCCTGCAATTTAGCATTACAGGATTTCTTATAACTATTTAAAAAATATTATCAGTAATTTGATTTTCAAAATGCATCGATAATAGCTTTAAAATCAGCTACTTTTAATGAAGCACCTCCAATTAAACCTCCGTCTACATCCGGATTTGAAAATAATTCTTTAGCATTAGCAGCATTGCAACTTCCACCATATAGAATTGAAGTATTATTTGCAACTTCTTGACCATATTTAGCTGCTAAAGTTTCGCGTATAAATGCATGAATTTCCTGAGCCTGAGCCGCTGAGGCAGTTTTGCCAGTTCCAATTGCCCAAACAGGTTCGTAAGCCAACACTAATTTTGAAAAATCTTCGGTTGAAAGTTCAAATAATGAATCTACGATTTGTGATTTTACTACATCGAAGAAAACTCCTGATTCACGTTCTTCTAAAACTTCACCAATGCAAAAAATTGGTGTTAAACCATTTGCCAGAGCCAACTGAGTTTTTACTTTTAAAGTAGCTGCTGTTTCACCATAGTACGCACGGCGTTCTGAGTGTCCTAAAATTACATAATTAGCACCTGTAGATTTCACCATAGAAGCACTAATTTCACCTGTGTAAGCACCTGATTCTTTATCGGCACAGTTTTGAGCTGCTACACCAATTTTTGTTGTATCGATAGCCGACACAACACTTGCTAAATGAATAAATGGAGTTCCAATTACTACATCGCAATTTGGTTTAGCATCAGCTAATGCGGCATTCAATTCAGTTGCCAAAGCCAACCCTTCTTGAAGGGTTTTGTTCATTTTCCAGTTTCCTGCAACAATGTTTTTTCTCATCTTTTTTATATTTAAATTAATTCATTTTCTACATAAAGTGCAAACAATAATATCATGTAAATTAATTAACTATATGATATTCATGTTTATAAAATAATTTTATTCAAAATCTTTCCAATGCCATTTACCTGTTATTACACCGTTTTTTATTAATATCAGACCTGGATTTGCTCTAATTATTGTTTTAAGTGTAATCGGATCTGTTTTACAAAACGGAAATGTTAAATTGTTGTTCTGTTTAAACAATGCAATTTCATCATCGCTTGATGCGGTTAATGCATAAAATTTTGTAGCAGAATTTTTATATTTTAGATAAATTTTTTCGGCACGTTTAGTACCTTCTATTGAAGCTTTATTCAAATCGTACATTATCAGCAAATAACTATAGCCTTCATAATAAATTATATCTTGCGTAATGTCCTCATATTGTGCATTTACAATACTGAAATCGTGTATTGGAGCTTTATAACCCTTTGATATTAAATTAGTTTTTTGATCAACAAAAACCCATGATGAATCACCTTTAGGATAATTTTCGAGTGTAAATTCTTTTTTTACCCCATCTTTCTCATAAATAAAATTTGTTTCGTAAACATCTTTGGGCATTCCTTCGGGTACAATCATTGCTTGAGGGATATTTACACCTTTTTTATAAGGAAGAAAATCGATTATTGGTAAATGGTTGTAACAATAAATTGAGAGTGCTAAACCTATTCCAATAAACATCAAAATATAGTTATTTTCTACATTTGATAAAAAAACTTTAATTTTACTAATAGGCAAAATTAAAGCTATAATAATTAATCCAGTTATAATTATGTTTTTAAAGAATGTCTGCCAATTACTTATAATTAAAGCATCTCCAAAACAGCCACAATCTGTTACCGGATTATAAATTGCAATATAAAGTGTTAAAGGTGTCATTACGGCCATAAAAACTAGGGCCAAAATCGAGGTAGTTCTTAATTTTATATGAAATAGAAAACATAATCCTAATATAAATTCGAATAATGATAATGCTATAGCGATATAAAATGAAATATATTTTAGATAAAGTAAAAGACCACCAAAATCAGTTAAATAATCATTAATTTTATATGTAAATCCTAGAGGATCAATAAGTTTTACAAATCCAGAAAAAATAAAAACGATACCAAGGATAAATTTTATTACAGTCAAAACAGCTTTGTCTAGTGTTTTGAAAAAATATTTAAAGACTGAATTTTTTGGTGGATTTGAATACATTAGAGTAAATTTTAAATAAACTTATGAATTTTCACTTAACTTGATTAATCCAAAAACAGAATAATTAATCATATCAAAATAGTTTGCGTCTATCCCTTCCGAAATCAGTGTTTTACCTTGATTATCTTCAATTTGTTTGGTACGATATATTTTCATTAATATTAGGTCGGTATACGATTCCATTCGCATGGTACGCCAAGCTTCGTCATAATCGTGATTTTTTGCCATCATCAAAACCTTGGATTGTAACATATATTTATTATATAGTTCCATGCCTTGTTCAAAATCCAAATCATCAGTATCCGAAAAACCTAGTTCTAATTGAATTAAACCTATAATTCCGTAATTTACAATAGCAATTAGCTCTGAGCGAATACCTTCATCAACTTTTGAAACTCCTTTTATTTCGATGCTACGGATCCTATTTGCTTTAATAAAAATTTGATCAGTTACAGATTGCTGACGCAAAATTCTCCATGATGAGCCATAATCTTTCATTTTTTTCGTGAATATATCGCGACAAATTGCAGAAACATGGTCGAATTGTTGCTCTGTACGATTCATAATAATTTAATTGTCAATGATTTAGTAATTAAAGAAATAAAAATTTTATTTTTATTTTTTGAAGGTGCAAAGTTAGTATTTTTTGTTGGAACTGACAATCACAAACATAGGCTTAACTTAATTTTATGGCTCTGAATTTGCAGAATTAAAAAACACATTTATTGCATTTAAACTTTAATAAAAAGAAAAATTGAATAGGATTAGCTCATATTGGACAATTTTTGTGTTATGTTTGTAATTAATCATTGGTTTGCAAATTACTAATCGGACAACTTCTCAAACTCAATATCAAGAATTAAGCTACAATTATTTGATGAATTTCGTAAAATACATATTTATAATATTGGCCATTGTTTGTGTCATCAATTTAGATGCTCAAGACATTGGAAATGCTTCATTTTACGGAAAAAAACTTCATGGACGTAGAACTTCGGATGGCAGCAGATACCACAATGATAGCTTGACATGTGCTCATCGAACTTTTGCATTTGGCACTTTACTGAAAGTTCGAAATATTAAAAATGATTCGGTTGTAATTGTTAAAGTTACTGATAGGGGTCCTCATGTTCGCAGTAGAATTATTGATTTATCTTATAAAGCAGCTTCCAAATTGGATATAATTCGAGCCGGAATAGCAAAAGTTGAGATAACAAAAATTGAGTTTTCTGAGCTTGATACTGTTAATTTTGTAATGTTGTCAGAGTCCATTCAATATTTACCAACGCCCAAAATCACTTTGTTTATAAAATCGAATGAAATAAACGCTGAAATTCAAGACCAATTAATACATTTACAACATATAATTGTGAATAAGAAAAGTTGATTTCTTGCATTTATTCTATTGAAATTAAGATTTTTAGAAATTAACTCACTATTTGTAAGTGTTTGATAAATAATTAGATATGCAATTAAAGAATTTGATAAAAATTTCTGTCTATATATTGTATAGTATCTCATAAATTTTTTGTAACTTTGCGCCCGCATTTATTTAAAGTTATCATAATGTCTAACCTACTATTTATTAGTAATTAAAAAAACAAATTTTCAGAAATGGAAGAAAAACAAAACATGGCAGAAGAAATTATCCCAACTGTAGAAGAAACAGTTGTAGAAGAAACTCCTGTTGCTGAAGAAGTTCAAGCAATTGTTGAAGAAACAGTTGTTGAAGAAGCACCTGTTGTAGAAGAATCAGTTATCGAAGTAGCTGCACCAGTTGTAGAAGAAGTTATTGAAGAAGCACCATCAGCTAAAATTGTAGAACCGGTTGTAATAGCACCAGCTGCTGACTTTGATTGGGATGCCTACGAAAAAGGCGATGTAATTTCTGCTCAAAGCAAAATTGACTTAGAAAAAATTTACGACGACACTTTGAATGCTATCAAAGACAAAGAGGTTGTTGAAGGAACTGTAATTTCGATTAACAAACGTGAGGTTGTAGTAAATGTAGGTTACAAATCGGATGGTATTGTATCAATGGGAGAATTCCGTTACAATCCCGAATTAAAAGTAGGCGACAAAGTTGAGGTTTATATCGAAAGTCAGGAAGATAAAAAAGGACAATTAATCCTTTCACACAAACAAGCACGCGCAACCCGCTCATGGGATCGTGTAAACGCAGCACTCGAATCGCAAGAAATTGTAAAAGGTTTTGTAAAATGCCGTACCAAAGGTGGTATGATCGTTGATGTATTTGGAGTTGAAGCATTTTTACCAGGTTCACAAATTGACGTTAAGCCAATTCGCGATTACGATGTATTTGTTAACAAAACAATGGAATTCAAGGTTATCAAAATTAACCACGAATTTAAAAATGTTGTTGTTTCACACAAAGCTCTTATCGAAGCTGAACTTGAAAGTCAGAAAAAAGAAATTATCGGTAGACTACAAAAAGGTCAGGTACTTGAAGGTACAGTTAAAAACATCACTTCTTACGGTGTGTTTATCGACCTTGGTGGCGTAGACGGTTTAATACATATCACTGACCTTTCATGGGGTCGTGTTTCTCACCCTGAAGAAATTGTAACTTTAGATCAAAAACTAAATGTTGTAATTCTTGACTTCGATGATGAGAAAAAACGTATTGCTCTTGGTTTGAAACAATTGAATGCTCACCCATGGGATGCTTTAAGTGCTGAATTAAAAGTTGGCGATAAAGTAAAAGGTAAAGTAGTGGTTATGGCTGATTATGGTGCTTTTGTAGAAATTGCACCAGGCGTTGAAGGATTAATTCACGTTTCAGAAATGAGCTGGTCACAACATTTACGTTCTGCTCAGGACTTCTTAAAAGTTGGTCAGGAAATTGAAACAGTAATTCTAACTTTAGACCGTGACGAACGCAAAATGTCATTAGGTGTAAAACAATTAAAATCAGATCCTTGGGATAGTATCGAAGCTCGCTATAGTGTTGGTAGTCAACACAGTGCGAAAGTTCGTAACTTTACAAACTTTGGTGTTTTTGTTGAAATAGAAGAAGGTGTTGATGGTTTAATTCATATTTCTGATTTATCATGGACTAAAAAAGTAAAACACCCATCTGAATTTACACAAATAGGTGCCGAAATTGAAGTACAGGTTTTGGAAATTGACAAAGCTAATCGTCGTTTAAGCTTAGGCCACAAGCAAATGGAAGAAAATCCATGGGATGTTTTGGAAACAATGTTCACAGTTGATAGTGTACACGAAGGTGTAATTGTTGAAATGATGGACAAAGGTGCAGTTGTTTCATTGCCTTATGGTGTTGAAGGATTTGCAACTCCAAAACATTTAACTAAAGAAGATGGTTCACAAGCTCAGGTTGACGAAAAACTTTCGTTTAGAGTAATGGAATTCAACAAAGATGCAAAACGCATTATCCTTACTCACAGCCGTATACATGAAGATGTAAAACGTGCAGAGAAGGCTGATGTTGCAGCTCCAAGTGGCGAAGCTCCAAGCATTAAGAAAACAGCTCCAAAGAAAGTTAAGAAAGAAGAAGCTCCTGTTTCTGCAGTTAACGCAATGGAAAAAACTACTTTAGGTGATATTCAGTCATTATCTGATTTGAAGGATCAAATGGTAGAAGCTGCAGCAAAATCGGCTGCTAAAGCTGCTAAAAAAGCGAAAGTTGAAGAAGCTCCTGCTCCTGTTGTAGAAGTTGCTGAAGTTGTTGCTGAAGTTGCTCCTGTAGAAGAAGTTGCTGAAGTAAAACCTGCAAAAAAAGAAACTAAAAAAGCGAAAGTAGAAGAATCTCCTGCAACTGTAGAAGAAACTCCTGAAGCATAATTTATTTTTGTTCGAATAAAAAGTGAGCGATTTTATTGCTCACTTTTTTTTCATCATACTTAGCGTTTAGTTATGCGTTGTTTCTTTCTAAAAATGTGAAATCAGCATTTATAAGTTCACAAATGATATTTACCTGTCTTTTTAGAATAGTTGTAAATTTGGAGGTAATAAAAAAAGGCTTTTAGCATAATGCTAAAAGCCTTTTCTTTCGATATATCGTTTTTTAAGTTGCTGAATATCATTAATTTATTTTTTACAAATAAGGGTAGAACTTTGTTGATTACATTTTTCATACAGCCTTTGTCGAAATGAGCTAGGTGGGCTGAGTAGTTCCTTTTTATATGTAAATATTCTTCGCTGATTATCAGTTGATAGAAAATAATTATAATATCTTGTAAAATTTAAACCACTTCTACATTCTCTTTTTGTTGATTTTCAACTTTAGAATTAATATAAACTGTTTGAGTAGGAAAAGCGAATACTAAACCTGCTTCATTAAATGATTTAAGAATTTCGAGATTAACTTTTGAAGGGGTAATCATCACATCACCCGATTTTTTTACCCAATAAATAAAACTTATATCTAACGAGAAGTTTGAAAAGTTGGAAAATACAGCAATAAGGTCTTTCGAATCTACTTCTTTGATAATTTTTGGTATGTTATTTAAAATTGCAAGTGCTTCATTCATCTTTTCGGGCGTAGTATTATAAACTAAACCAATTTTTGTATTTACCTGTCGCATAGGTTCATCACTTACATTTTCGATAGAAGCTTCTACAATTTTATAATTAGGAATGGTTACCAATCTTTTTTGCAAAGTTCTTAATCGGGTACTTCTAATACCAATATCTTCAACAAATCCTTCAAAACCATCTACTTTGATGCGATCCCCTATGCGGAAAGGACGGTCAGTAAAAATGGTTATTCCACCAAAAATATTTTTTATGGTATCTTGCGCTGCCAATGCAAAAGCCAAACCACCAATTCCCAAGCCGGCAATTAATGCACCCACATCCACACCCACATTTTTCAGAGCCATCATTAATCCAATTGCCCAGATAACTCCCAAAATAGTTCTGCGAATTATTGGCACTAAGGTGTTATCGAGGTACTTATGACTTTGTCCTTCGGCCACAGGTACTACATATTCTTCAATAAGTGCGTTCACAAAACGAACTATGAACCAGGTAATGTTGATAACAATTAAAAACTGATATGATTTGCTGAAAAAGCTATCAATTTTAGGGTCTAAATCTAACCTGCTACTTGCTATCCATATAGCAATAAACATAATTCCGAGCAAAACAGGGGCTTCAAGCATTTTAAATAAAATGTCATCAAGGCGATTGTTGGTCTTGGAAGTTAATTTGGAAATGACGTGCTTATTCAATAAAACGATAACTTTATTTAACAAAATCGCTCCAATAATTATTGAAAATGAAATTAACCATTCTTGCAAGGAATTTCCGTAATAAGTATGCGTAAACATGAAATTAAATTAATTTAGATTATTTGTTAATGATTTATTTTTTAGTTATCTAGTCCAAAATTTATGGCATCGCTTGGCATTCTCCAATCTCCCCGGGGCGAAAGATTGATAGAACCTACTTTCGGACCATCAGGCATGCACGAACGCTTAAATTGTTGAGCAAAAAATCTATGTAAGAAAATTTTCAACCATTTTTCAATTATTTCCTTGCTATAAGTATCGGAATAAGCATGGTTTGCTAAAAAAAGTATTTTTTCGGGACTAAAACCAAATCGCACGAAATAATATAAAAAGAAATCGTGCAACTCATAAGGTCCAACAATGTTTTCAGTTTTTTGTGTTATATTTCCTTCATTATCAGCTGGTAATAATTCAGGACTTACAGGTGTTTGTAAAATGTCCTGTAAAATTTTTTCCGACTCCGCATCTAATTTGTGCGAAGCCCAATCAACTAAATAGCGAACTAAAGTTTTTGGAACACCGCTGTTTATTCCATACATCGACATGTGATCACCATTGTATGTAGCCCATCCTAAAGCCAATTCTGATAAATCTCCGGTTCCGATTACAATTCCATTGTGCTTATTTGATAAATTCATCAAGATTTTTGTACGTTCGCGGGCTTGCGTGTTTTCATAAGTTATATCATGTAGTTCTGGGTCGTGTTCTATGTCTTTAAAGTGTTGTATGCAAGCATCTTTTATCGAAATTTCCATTGAAGTTATACCTAATGACTGCATTAAACTAATGGCGTTATTATAAGTTCTATCAGTTGTGCCAAATCCGGGCATGGTAATTCCCAGGATTTGCTTGCGATCAAAACCTAATTTGTCGGCAGTTTCCACACATACCAACAAGGCTAAAGTTGAATCTAAACCACCTGAAATTCCTAAAACAAGCGTTTTTAAATTGGTATGTTGCCATCTTTTTGCCAATGCACCCATTTGTATAGAGAATATTTCTTCGCAACTGCTATCCCTGCTTGCAATTGAAGGAACAAATGGATGTTTGTCAAAAATTCGGTGCAGTTCTAAATCGGAGTTTAAAAATTCTTTTATCGCAATTGTTCTGTATAGTTTTTCAGACTTGTCATTATTGAAGTTGGTGTTTCTAATTCTATCGGCATGTAAACGATCAATATCAACTTCGGAAATTACAAGTTGTTCTTTAAAAGAAAAGCGTTCTGATTTTGCAATTATTTTACCGTTTTCGGCAATAATACCATTTCCGGCATAAACTACATCGGTGGTCGATTCGCCCGACCCCGCTGAAGCGTATATATAAGCTGCATTGCATTTAGCCGATTGTTGTTCAATAAGTTGTACTAAATAATTGTGTTTGCCAATTAGTTCGTTTGTAGCTGAAAGATTAAAAATTAGCTCTGCACCATGCAACGAAAGTTGTGAACTTGGTGGAATGGGAACCCATAAATCTTCACAAATTTCAATTCCGAATGTAAAATTTCCGTCCGTAAACAACAAGTCTGTGCCAAAAGGAATTTCTTCGCCAGCTATATTTACAGATTTTTGATTTGATGCAATGGATGAAGAAAACCAACGTTTTTCATAAAATTCATTGTTGTTTGGTAAATGAGTTTTTGGTACTATTCCCAAAATTTTTCCGCTTTGAATTACGACAGCTGTATTAAATAATTGATTTTCAACACGAATAGGCATTCCAATTATCATAGTTGTAGTCGTTGAAAATGACAACGATTTCAACTCTTCCAGTGAATTTAAAGCATTTTTCAACAGTTTCTGTTGAAAGAACAAATCGCCACAAGTATATGAAGTTATTGATAATTCAGGAAAGCAAACAACTTGCACATTTTGTGCTTGTGCTTCTAAAAACAACTCAGTAATTTTACCATTATTAAAGGCACAATCTGCAACTTTTAAAGTGGGAATTGCTGCTGCTACACGTACAAAGCCGTAATTCATATTGTTTAGTTAATTAGTGATTAGTTAATTGGTGATTAGTTAATTGGTTGATTAGTTAATTCGTTAATTGGTGATTGGTTTATAAGAACATTGATTTTGAAGTGAATTTCAAATCAAAATAATACTTAATATGTCGAAAATTCAAATTTAATTCTTCATTTAAAATTAAAAAACGCTCCAAAACTCCCTCCTTGGGGCCTGTCTGCGGTAGGCAGGGGTTGGGGGCAGCGTATTTACTATACTTTATTTACAGGTGTCTCCATGTTACTCAAATAAATTTCGAGCGATTTTGCTGAAATTCTAATTTCTGCGACAGATAAACTCAATGATAAAATTAACAAAACTAAAGCTAAACCAAAAACATAAACCGAAAATGTTTGTAAACCTACATAAATTAAAAACATAGTGGCAACACATAGCAACAAGCTAGCTACACCCAATAATTGCATGTTTTTGGTCAAATATAATCTTCGTCTGAGATTAATAATTTGCGCTCTGGTTATCGCCGACTTTTCCTCCATATATTTGTCTTTCAAAGTGCGGACTAGTTGTGCATAAGCTAAAAATCGATTGGTATAAGCCAACAATATTAATGAAATTGCAGAAAATAAAAATGTAGGTGTAATTAAAGTAAGCTCTTCCATAAAATATTAAATTATAAGTT
>CAMBSB010000091.1 GCA_945870155.1 Paludibacter jiangxiensis
CGGTGAAAAGTTAAACCATTGTAAAAACCACTGTTGGCCAATTTAATAAAGTTTTCAACTGTTTTGGGAGCGTCGTTATCGTAAAACTCAACTTGCATTTCTCCTTTTTCAGTAATAATTTTTGCTGTTTTCATTTCTATGTTTATAAAATTTTTATCGTTTTAAAAATAAACCGGGTGCAAAGTTCGCAATGTTTTTCCTTATATCCAAATATAAATGATTTTTCTTACTTATTACTTGACAAAAAATATCAAAAGATACATAATTTATTAGTTTTGAATTATTTAAATGTGGGGCTTTCTTGGTAAACCAAGCGGCAAAGCCGAGCGGCCCCATACCCCACATACTTTTTTGTCTTGAAACAAAAAAGTATGCAAAAAAACACCTCACCTGTCCTGCGGACACCCTCTCCAACTGGAGAGGGAAAAAGGAATAAAGTGTTTGACTTCGCCCGCTTCACTCGAAAAACTTGCGCTCGGTAGGCTCAAATCGTCCAAACTCATTCCGACGGAATACGTCGGAACTCAAACAAGGACGATTTTTAACCGCCTACCTCACTTGTTTTTCGGCCTGCCTGCGGTAGGCAGGCTCACCGGACGAGGTCAGTCCGATTCCGAAAGGTAACGGTCAAATTATACTTTTGAAATTCAATATGTTATAAGTAGTATCTAATTTTTGTCAAGTAATAAATTTTTCTTTTTCGAAAATTGGTCAGGGTAGAAGCTAATGATAAAAACTAAGTTGCCCCTTGACTTTATCTCGGGGCAACTCCTATTTATCTTACTTCAACAGCAGAACTTATATGATCCGATTTTCGGACTGTTTTTGGATTTCCTTCACAAAGTATATGACTCGCGCCACTTGCTTCGGCATCCAATTTTTCGGTAGCATACACTTTGGCATTGGCAGCTCCACTACAATTCAATGTTGCGAATTTCGAAATTAAATTTACAGCCTCTAACTTACTCGCGCCACTAATATCGGCTTTCAATTCGTTCGTATTTCCTTCCAAATCGGCATTTGAAGCACCGCTTAACTCAATATCGAGCTTGTCGTAAACATTTATATCCAAGTCGGCCTGACTGGCTCCGCTTAATTTTAAATATAGTTTTGAAGTATTGAACCTGGAATTGCTTATAAAACGGGATGCACCGGTTGCTTCTAATCCAAATATTGAATCAGTTGATATTTTCACTTCTATTTCCCTGTTCAAAAAGAATTTTTCGGAATATATTTTCAAAACACCATCTTCCACCTTGGTAATTACACTCGCAATATTATCGTTGGGTGCCGAAACAACGACTTGTGTAACCGAATCCTGAGTAAATTCAAGTTTTACATTGCCCGATATTTCTATTTTATCAAAATCTTCGCATGTTCTAACTTCATCTGTCATTTGCGATTCATCTATGGTCCAATAAGCTACCCAATTGTGATTTGGATTATTTACCAGTTTATAAATTGTACTGGCACCTGTACTCGATAGCATAAATAAACCTGCAATCCAGAGAATTAGAACTACCCATGAGGTGGTTTTTGAATAATCATTGCGACCGGAAACAATGCGAATAGCCCAATAAATAAGCATAAAAATAGGGCAACCAACCACTAAAATTAACGAAACAATAAGCATTATAATTTTATCGGGAGCAAAAGTGTCAGAATTTGTGAAAAACTCATTCGAGAAACCATTAAAAACTGATGGTTCGAAAATGAAAAACATCAATACTAAAATTAATGCTCCTATTAAAATAATTCCTACTAAACCAAAAACAGCACCTACAAAACCAAATACAATCTTGAAAAATCCTTGCAAGAATTCAAGTATTTTTTGTCCCATGGTAGAAGCTGATTGTTTAAACTTATCACTTTCCACATAGTTTTTTACGTTATTTATCTCTGTCTTAATGCTTTCCACGGTAACATCTTCGCCTTGCATTTCAAGTCTTTGAGAGACCGAAGTGGCTGCCGGTGCAATAATCCAAATTAACAAATAAATTAACACCATGTTTCCGGCGCTTATCAAGGCTAAAATTACCAATACTATGCGCACCCAGGTTACATCCCAACCAAAATAAGCTGCTATGCCCCCTCCTATTCCACCTAAAATTGCATTTTCGGGATCGCGATAAAATCTTCGCGCTTTCTTTTTTTCAGCATTAACAGGCGGAGCATCCGGAGTATCTTCACCATCAGCATATTGACTGGGTTTGCCTAATACATTGATAATTTCCTGAACATCTTCAATATTGACAACATTTTTATTTTTCTGTAAGCGTTCAGTGAACAGTTCTGCTACACGAGCCTCAATGTCATTCATTACTTCCTTTTTTTCGTCTTCAGATAAATGACGAGCAACATCGGCAAGATAAACCTGAAGCATTTCATAAGCATCGTCATCAATATGAAATACGATGTTATTTAAATTGACGGTTAATGTTTTTTTCATTTTTATACTAAATTAAATGTTTTAATAATGTTGTAATTTTTAAATTGAATACCTTGTTTTAATGTTTTAAAATTATTTGCTAAACTATTTTTAATTATTTGTTTCACAACTAATTCGTGTTTTTAATTTTCATTACTACCTGATTAATTTCTTCCCAAGCACTTTCTAATTCTTCAAGAAAAGTGTGGCCTAAATCAGTCATTTCGTAATACTTGCGCGGTGGACCCTGTGTTGACTCTTCCCAACGATAATCCAGCAGTTCGCTGTTTTTGAGTCGAGTTAACAGAGGATATAATGTGCCTTCTACTACAATTAACCTGGCATCTTTCAATTCGGAAATAATATCCGAAGTGTAGGCCGGTTTTTTTCTCAGAATAAGCAGAATGCAATATTCGAGATAACCTTTTCGCATTTGCGATTTAATATTGTCTGCGTTCATTTTTTTTAAATTGTTTAATTGTTAATTGATTAATATATATTATTGGAAATCATAGATTTTTAATTAAAAAAGATTTTTATTTTTAGATTAATGATTTATTATAGTGTTTTAAACTCTGCCTTTAATGGCTGTATAAAAATTGGTTTTACTAAAACTTAAACTTACTAATTGAAATAAATTCATTTAAATAAGCTAATAAGGGCGATAATCCTAGTATTGTATTTTGTACTAAGGGTTTAAATACATATTCTTAATTGATTCCTAAGCCTTAGTAGTTCTTGTTTTCGCTTATTTCTTTGTAAATGCTTAACTAAACGACATTGATTAAAGATTTATTGTTTCTACTCAGCACCTTTCATATTGATATAACAACGATTTTGGTAAAATTAAGGAGAAAAATTGCTATTAAAATAAGAATATAGTCAGTTTATTTTATTAATTAAATTCAAATTATGCCCCAAAACTCCCCCTTAGTATTCCCCCTTTAGGGGGTTAGGGGGCAGGGTTGGGGGGCTGAGTAGTTACGATTTATTATCACACCACAAACTCCCCCTTTAGGGGGTCGGGGGGCATTTTTGTTAAACTATACTATTATTTTAACCACTCTAATATTTTAATTCTAAATGCATATTCAAATTTTGATTGCGTTACTTCAGATTGTACCTGGGCTAAATTTGATTTTGCCTGATAAAGTTCGTAAACATTGGCTTTATCGGCTTCATATTTCTGATTTACAAAGCGATAAGCTTCAGTTCCCGACTGTACAGAAACAAGCGCAGCTTCCCAACGAGCCTTAGCAGCTAAAGCATTATGATAGGCTTGCTGAATGTTTTTACGCAATTCCATTTTGGCATTCTCAACATACAGTTTGTTGTTTTCTACATTCAATTGTGCTGTTTTTACCTGATTTTTAGTTTCAAATTTATTGAAAATTGGAACAGATAAATTAAATCCTAAATTTGTGCTCAGCGGCACACTTACCGAATTATAATAACCTCCACCTACATTAACTCCGAAGTTCAAATTGGGATAATAGGCTGATTTGGCTATCTTCACATCCCTCATACTCTTGTCTAAGCTAAATTCAGCACTTTTTATTTCGGGACGATGGGTAATTGCATTCTCGAAAACGTTCTGAATATTAATCAATTCCATTTGTGTACTCATCAAATTTTCAGGAACAATTACATCCATATTTTCAAAACTCTGTAATTCAAGGATTTGAGCCAATTCAAGCATGGAATACTTTAAAGTTTGTTCAGCTTTAATTTTATTCATATTTTCTTTTGATTCCTGTGCCAACAATTCAAAAAGCTCTCCTTCGGCTATTTTTCCGGCTTCAACCAAAGCTTTTCTTTGCTCAATTTTAGTTTGCGATAACTTTAACTGATCATTGGCTATCAAAAGCAATTCCTTATTCATCAACACTTGCAGATAAGCTGTTGATACACTAATAATTATATCCTGTTTGATTTTTTCAAGTTCAGCTTCCGATACTTTTAATTCGGCCATTCGGGCATCAATATTGTATTTCATGCGTAAACCATCGAAAAGCGTAATTCCACTCGAAAATCCGTAGGAAGTTTGGCTCGAATTTGTATTTTGATAAGTATTATCGGCCATAAGCGATCGTCCAAAGCTAAATCCCTGACTAGCAGATGCATTTAAGTTAGGCAACAAATCCAGTTTGGCTTGTTGGTATGCAATTTCGTTAGTTTTTTTTGATATCTGCTTTTGTTTAATGTTTCGGTTATTCATCAATGCAGTGTCTATGCATTGTTCCAAAGTCCAAACATTTTGGGCACTTGCAAATAAACTTGCCAACAATGCCCCTAGAATTAAAAATATTCTTGCTTTCATTTATTTTAATTTAATAATTCAATTTTTTTATCAATGTCTTTTTGAATTTCACGTTTAACTACTTCCAAAATTTGTTTGTTAACCATATCCTTTGCAGCTCTGGCCGAACACCAACCTTTTATTTGTGTTCCTCCATCCAAATTTATTTTTCCTTTATTTGTTAGCGTAATCGATTTGTCATCAAATTTGACATCTGCTTTCCATTTAAAAATTATATTAGCAGCATAATCGATAGGTTTATATAAAGGAATAAATCGAGTTAAACTTATGTCTAAGTCTTTGATTTTATATACAATTTCAATGGTGCGTTTCGAGTTTACAGCTTTAATTACTTCTGTTCTTGATGAATCATTCACTACAATAGTCTTGGTTTTTTCGCCTGTATGAACATCCTGGATAAAATATTGGCGATTAACTAATAAACCTGACAGTTCTTTGTCATTTTCTTTATTCCAGTTATCGCTCTGATCCATAGTAACTTTATTTAAAAAATTGCTTGAAGTTACAAAGTTAAAATCAACTAAGATAAGAAATACCAAAACTAACACTGAAATAATTAAAATAGTTTTTGAGCGAACTTTCATGATTTGTTTTTTAATAAGCTGAATAATAATAGTTTAATTAGCTAATTTTATTTTTCTTCTTTCTTAACTTCGGGTTTTTTCTCTAATATTTCGGCACCACGAATTTTGTCTTTTAACTTCAATCCACTTTTCACTTCTATTTTTATACCGTCCGAAATTCCCACTTTAATTTGTTTTTTATCAAATTTTTGCGGTTCAGCTTTTTTGAGAACATACACAAAGGCAGTATCTGAACTAAATTCGATGCAACTTTCGGGAATTGTCAACACTTTTTCGAGCTTCGATAAAATAATTTCAGCATTCGCACTATAACCTGCACGTACAAAAATATTGGAAGGAACTTTTACTGCTGCTTTCATTTCGAACATGATAGCACCATTTTCCTCTACGCCTTTAGGTGAAACATATTCCAGGTTGGCAAGCAATTTTGCATCCTGAATGGCGCCTATAGTAATATCCATGGGCATGCCTACATTGATACGTCCTACTTCAGTTTCGTCAAGCTTACCCACAAATAGCATATCGCTCATGTTAGCTACTGTGGCAATGGTAGTTCCTTCATTGAAATTGTTCGATTGGATTACAGAATTTCCAACTTTGATTGGAATATTCAGAATAGTTCCGTTGATAGTTGAACGCACTAAAGTATTAGTTTGCTGAGACTTATCGCTTGATATTCCATCGCGTGTTAAACTGAGGTTATCTTTAGCCGATTTCAATTCTTCTTTATCATTCTTAAGTTGCAACTCCGATTTTTCGTATTCTTCGCGTGCAATTACCTTTTGTGAAAACAAACTAATATTGCGTTCATGATTTTTAAGTGACTGATCGAATGACAATTGCGCACGTGCTACTCTGGATTCTGCACTGTTTAAGCTTACCATATCCGGGATTACTTTAATTTTAGCAATAATATCACCTGTTCTTACTACATCACCGGCTTCTTTATAAACTTCGGCAATAATACCTGACATTTGTGGTTTGATAAGAATCTCATTACGGGGTTCAACTTTACCGGTTGCAACGGTTCGTTTTTCGATATTCCCAAAACTCACCAATTCAACCTGATATTTTTTCTCAACCGGGCGAGATTTTTTCCATAAAAAATAAAATGTTCCTAATACGGCTGCTGCAGCAATTATGAGCAAAACGATTTTTAAAATTTTTTTCATAAATATAATTTTGAGTTTTTTATTATGTTTAATATTCTGTTTATTTTTAAATGTTATTCTTCGTTACAACTATGTCTTAAAAATCCCCCTTTAGGGCCTGCCTGCGGTTGGCAGGGGTTGGGGGGCAGTTTTAATTTTTATTCTTCTCTAATAGCTTCGATAGGTTTGATATTCATGGCCCTGTTTGCCGGAATAAATCCAGCGAATGTGCCGATTATAAGCAATATAATTAATGCTGCAATGGCAACAGTAAAACTAATTTGTGGATCCTTAAAAAACTGATCACCCTGACTTAGTCCATAACCTACAAGCGACAACAGCCCTACTCCTACCATTAAACCACCAATGCCGGCAATTAAAGTAAGTATTATACTTTCACTTAGAATTTGGGAAATTATATTGTTTGGAGTTGCTCCCAATGCCCTTCGTATTCCAATTTCTTTAGTTCGCTCACGTACCGTAACAAGCATAATATTACTTACTCCAATGGCTCCGGCAAACAAAGTACCCATACCTACAAACCATATTAATACGCCAATACCAATACCCAAATACAAAAACATGGTAAACTGATCTTCAATATTAAATCCTCCAACAGCTGTTTTATCGGTAGGTGAAATGCTATGCTTAGTTTTTAAGATTGCTCTAATTTTATCTTCTATCACTTTAACCTTTACACCAGGTATGGCCGTTACAGCCATAAAATGAACAACATTTCCCTGATTATAAGCCTGTTGCATAGTGCTAAAAGGTAAAACCACTGTTTCTTTAGAATCTCCACCGATATTTATATCAGATGTGTGGCGTGCCACTCCGATTACCTGAAAATAAATGCCATTCACCTGAATGTTTTTACCTATCGGATTTTCATCTTTTGGAAACAAAACTTCATAAACTCTTTCTCCTAAAACACAAACCTTTCTATTTTCAACTATATCAATATCATTGATATAGCGGCCATAAATCATAATACTTTCATCTATTTTGTTGTATGATGGATAATTTCCTTTTACTCCAAAACTTCCGGCTTTATCATTGCGTGTTACATTATTATTTCCGCCTCCGCCAAATAAAACAGGTGCAAGATATTGTATTTCGGGTATATTATTCTTGAGTAAAATAACATCTTCATTAAGCATATTCCAATTTCGTCCTTTCTTGAAACCTTTGTAAGGCTCAGAGGTTTGCTCAGCCCAAACAAAACATGAGTTGGTGGCAAAACCTTCAATTTGCGAATTCATTCCACGCTTTAAAGCTACCCCTGCTCCTACCATGACTACCAACATAAACATTCCCCAAAACACTCCAAAAGCTGTTAATACGCTTCGTGATTTGTTATGTGTAATTGTAATCCATATTTCCTGCCAACGGTCAAGGTCAAAAATGACCCCCAACCCCCAAAACCGAGCTCCTACCCTTTCCTTCGGCAGAAGAGGTTTGTTATCTTTCGAAGGATTTGTATTATTTTGTATTGTTTTCATTTTCAATAATTTAATTGTCTAATTGACATATCTAAAAAACGGTTTATTTATTTCATCAAATCATCACATCACCAAATCATCACATCACCAAATCATCACATCACTCTTCTCTCATGGCTTCTATCGGTTTAATTCTTACAGCTCTACGAGCCGGCATATAACCTGCTATTACACCGGCAACTACCAGTATTGCAGTAGAAATAAACACATAAGAAAGTTGAACTGTGGGATCTTTAAAAACCTGCATCCCTGTTTCTGATGGGTTTTGTGCTGCCGATTGTATCATTATCATGTTTACAATCTCGGTTAATCCTACGCCCAGAACCATTCCAATATATCCAAATACAGTGGTAATTAGTATCGATTCTATGATTATTGAACGCAATATTGTAGCCGGTGGCGCACCTATAGCTTTTCGTATTCCAATTTCACGTGTACGCTCTTTCACCGAAACCAGCATGATATTACTCACTCCAACTATACCCGCAATTAAAGTAAAAATACCAATAATGGAAACAAATAAAGTGATTCCACCAAAAATTTTCATAGTTTCGATATAATCCCGTTGCGAATTACGTAACCACAATGCTTGCGTGTCGTTAGGGTCAAAACGCAAACTTTGCGACATGGTGCTTTTAAGTTGATCGTTAAATGTATTATTAGCTTCTTCTGTCTCTAAACCATTGACAGACATAGCAATACTTTCAAATTTCTTATCAGGATTGTAAATTAATTGTGCCGTAGTAAAAGGAATATAGGCATTACCATCGCCCCAGTGTTCTTTTTTTGTATTGATTCCAATCACTTTAAACATGATATCACCTACTTTTACATATTTGCCCAATGCAGTTTCCTTTTTAAACAATACATCCACAATTTTTTGATCTAAAACGATAACTTTATTATTGTTTTTCAAATCCATAGAATTCAAGAAACGACCACTGTTCTGATTCAGTTCCAGTTTATAAATATCTTTGTAACTTGGTTCTGTACCTCTCAATCCAAATGAGCCATATTCATTATTGTAAGTTATGGTTGATTGTTTATTAATAATTCCTGTTTCCCCATCGGCTTCAGCCATTCTTTTATCAACCGTAGATATTTGTTTTTCAGCAAAATCGAGCGAACGGCCACTTTTTAAACCTTTGTATGGCAATGACGATGTCCCTGACCACATTTGAACTGTGTTGGTGGCTCTTCTGCTGAAATTTGAAGTCACTCCGTTTTTCAATCCATTGCCTGCACCTAACAACACAATAAGAATAAAAATACCCCATGTTACGGATAAACCGGTAAGTATTGTTCGTAATTTATTGTGTTTAAGACTTGCAAAAATCTCTTGTAATGTATTAATTGAGAACATCTTAGTAAATTTAAATTTTGTGTATAAAAAATTAAATTCTAATTTTACGAGAAGGCGCCATAATAAAATAAATTATTGAACCTAAAGGTATAAATATCACAATCAGCAGCATTAATAAATTATCATTTCCCTCAAATTTACTTCTCATTATATCAATAATGGCAATGATAGGTAGCAATAAAAGAAATAACATTATAAATGGTATTAAAAATAGCAACATAAAAAATCCCATATTCTTAAATTTTAATTAATTATAGACTAATTTTTTTGTGTTCGTTTTTTTCAATTCTTTCAATTAATCCATCTTTGATATGAATAATTGAATTTGTTTCATCGGCTACCGATTGCTCATGAGTTACAATAATAGTTGTCAATCCATTTGCATTTAACTCGCTCAAAACTTTCATCATTTCAATAGTTGTATGGCTATCTAAAGCACCTGTAGGCTCATCGGCCAATAAAATTTTAGGTTCCGAAATTATAGCCCGGGCAATAGCAACGCGTTGTTTCTGACCACCTGACATTTCACTGGGTAAGTGATGCGCCCATTCTTTCAAACCCATGCGATCAAGATATTCCATAGCAACAATATTGCGTTTTTTACGACTTATATTTCTATAATATAATGGCAATGCAACGTTTTCGAGAGCATTTTTAAAATTAATCAGATTAAATGATTGAAACACAAAACCAATCATCTCATTGCGATAATAGGCAGCCTGTTTTTCGGACAAATTCTTAATTAATTTATTATCCAAAAAATACTCACCGGTATCATAATTATCTAATATTCCCAAAATATTCAAAAGAGTCGATTTTCCGGAACCAGAAGCACCCATGATGGAAACATATTCACCTTTTGCAATATGTAAATCTATGCCTTTAAGTACATGAAGCGATGCCTGCCCCATATCGTAAGTTTTGTTGATGTTGGTAAGTGTTATCATTTTATATCAAATTTCCTTTAATTTATCTTTTTTGGTATTGAATAATTTATTAAATGCTTATAAGTATATTTAAAATAGCAGATTGTTATATTCACTTATTTGTTTTACTTTGAAATACTTTGCAAATATATATATTGTTATAGTACCTTGCAATACATAGTACTGTATAAATATTTTTAGCACACTTCCAATTTCTTTCAATATCCTATATATTAGCTATTTATATAAATGTATCAACTAATTAAATTAATGTTATTTAACTTTTTATTAATATAAATACTAAACAAGGAATGAAATAATCTTTATAAATTAAGGAAATTGTTGATAAAATAAATAGATAAGAGATGTAATCAAAATTGATTAGAAATGATAAAACGACACTAAATATTCAGTATTTTTATTGACTAACATTCCAATGATTAAATTCTTTATTAAATTTCTATTACAATTTTCTATCAAAATTACACGAATGTATCAAAATGATACTGCATACAATCTTTTTGCATAATTACTCCATTCGCACAATTTAAATTAATACTGTAACGATTTTACACAAAATTAATACAGATTGAAAGTGAAAATTATATTAATTTTAAAAATTATAAATACCTGACTTTAAATTTTATTTTCTAACTCTCAAACTATATCCAGCATAATTCCATTGTTGAAAAAAATACACATAAATGTAATCGATTTTAACAGATTTAAGTCTATTTTTGTAACTCAAATTATAAATACAATATCTAAAAAGAATTTATTTAAACAATTTATTTTTAAACAACAATTTATTTATGAAGAAAAGATTAATTTATTTAGCAGTAGCAATCATGGCTTTGATTTCTACATCGTTGAATGCTCAGGTAACGACCTCAAGTATGAGTGGAACTGTAACTGATAACACAAATGAAGCACTTGTAGGTGCAACCATTAAGGCAGTACACACAACCACTGGTAGTGTATATGGTACTACAACGAGATTGAATGGTAGTTATAATTTACCAAACATGAGAATTGGTGGACCATACACCATCGAAATTACTTATGTAGGATTTCAAAAAAACACTTACAATGGTATATTCTTATCATTAGGTGAAGATTTTACTTTAAATTCTGTTTTAAAAGACAATTCTGTAACTTTGGATGCAGTTGAAATTACTGCAACAAGAAATGAAGTAACCTCATCAAATCGTACAGGTGCGCAGGAAATCATTAACAGTGAAAGAATGACCAGATTACCTTCAATTAATCGTTCTTTAAATGATTTTACCAAACTTACACCTATGAGTAGTGGTAATAACTTTGGTGGAACATCCTATCGTTATAATAATGTTACAGTGGATGGAGCTTCATTCAATAACTCGTTTGGATTATCTTCATCCTTAGGAGCTTCTGGAACAGAGCCAATTTCACTTGAAGCACTTGAACAAGTACAAGTTATGATTGCACCATTCGATGTAAGAAATGGTTCATTTACAGGAGCTTCAATAAACTCAGTAACTAAAAGTGGAACAAATAATCTGAATGCTTCTGTTTATATGTTTACTAAAAGTCCTTCTATGAGGGGTTACAGACAAAATAATGATATTGTACCTGTTACTGAATTCTCAAATAAATCTTATGGTTTAAGCATAGGTGGTCCAATTATCAAAAATAAACTTTTCTATTATATCAATGCCGAAATTGATAGACAAGAAGTTCCAATCACTTACAGACCTCGTCCAAATAAAACTACCCCTGTAACTGGAAATTACTCTGCAGCTGATGAAGAAACATTAAAGGATTTGTCAGATTTTATGCTAACTAATTTTAATTATAATACAGGTTCTTATAATGTAACAAAAACTCCAACTAAAGCTGATAGAATAACTGCCAGATTAGATTGGAATATTAATGCTAAAAACGTTTTAAGTTTGAAATATTTTTATTTAAAATCTTTCAACACAAACAGCCCAAGTACATCGGGAGCTTTAACAAATGGTAGAGGACCTAATGCATTTGCAATTCCTTATTCATCTTCGTATTACAGAACAAATAATAATTTCAATATTGTTATGATGGACTTGAACACAACTATAAATAGTTCAATGTCAAACACTTTAAAAGTTGGTTACTCTGCATTACGTGATTTTAGAGATATGGATGGAGGATTCTTCCCCGAAGTAAATATTGGTGATGGAAATGGAAATGCGCTTACAACATTTGGTACAGAAGCAAATTCATATAACAACCAATTGAATTCTGACATTATTCAGATTCAAGACAATTTTCTTTGGAATATTGATAATCATCAAATTACTGTTGGAACCCAATCTGATTATCGTAGCTTCTTAAATGGCTATGCTCGTGATTTTGCTGGTATGTGGCAATACAAAAGTGTGCAGGACTTTAAAGATGATGTAAATGCATTCAAGAATAATACTGCAGGATATACATCAAAAGCATCATCTTATCGCCAAGCATATAGTCTTCAAGATGAATTTCCATTTGCTAAAGTTGATGTTTTAACTTTAGGATTCTATTTACAAGATAAATGGACGGTAATTCCAAAGTTAAATGTAACCTACGGTGTAAGAGTTGATTTGCCTATATTCATGAATGAATTACAAAAAAATGGACGTATAGATACAATTACTTATCAGGGAGGTAGAAAAATTGATGTTTCAAAACTACCAGCCACAGCTCCACTTTTCTCTCCAAGAATCGGTATCAATTATGATGTTTTAGGTGATCGTAGTTTAGTTGTACGTGGTGGAACTGGTTTATTCTCAGGAACTCCTCCTTATGTATGGTTATCAAATCAATCAGGAAATAATGGTTTATTATTTGCAAATACTACAACAAAACGTCCTTTCGACGGTGTGACTGCATTACCAAAACCAGCAAGTTCTGTAATTCCAACTGCTTCAATTTCTGTAACTGATCCTAATTTTAAATATCCTCAGCTTTGGAAATCAAATTTGGCTGTTGATTTTAAATTTGGAGATGGATGGATTGCTACAGCAGAATTTCTTTACAATAAAGATGTTAATGCTATTTATCACATGAATATTGCATTACCTGATTATACCAGCACAAAAGTTTTCGCTATGAAGGGAGCTGATAACAGACCAATTTTTGCTGCAAAATCTATTGATGCAAAAGTTAGTGATGTTGTATTAATGTCAAATACAAGTAAAGGTTATTCGATGTATGGAACTTTGCAACTTCAAAAAGATTTCAAACAAGGAGCATTGAAAGGACTTTATGTAAACGGATCATTTACTATGGGTGAAGCTAAAGGCGTAACCGATGGTAGTTCATCTGTAGCATTTTCTGCATGGAGATATCGTCCGGCTGTTGATCCAAATGCCGAAGAATTAGGATTCATGGCTGGCTCGTTCCCTGCAAGAGGCTTATTACAAGTTAGTTATAAAAAAGATTGGAGTAAGTATTATTCAACTTCAGTTGGTGTAATTTATCAAAAATATTCTCCATTTAGATATTCATATACATATAATGGCGATTTGAATGGTGATGGTGCAGGTACTGAAAATGACTTAATGTTTGTTCCTGCAACAAAAGACCAAATAATATTGGTAAAAGATGGTACATCTGATACCCGTACAACTGATCAAATTTGGGATCAATTGAATGCATTTATTTCACAAGACCCATATTTAAGCAAAATGAGAGGAAAATATTCTGAAAGAAATGGTGGTGTTGCTGCTTATGTTGATCAGATTGATCTTAATTTAACACACGACATTAATTTGTATTTTAAAAACGGAAAATCTAATACTTTACGTTTCTCATTTGATGTTATGAATTTTGCGAATTTGTTGAATAAAAACTGGGGTGTTCAAAGTACTACAGTACTTGGAAATCAACAATATCAATTGTTGAAACTTGTAGGAAAACCTACAGCAACAGCAGAACCTACATTCACAATGCCATTGGTTAACGGAGCTCCATTAACTAATACTTTTAAAGATAATATTGGTTCAGGCTCACGCTGGCAAATGCAATTTGGTATTAAATATATTTTGAACTAAATATTTAAAATACTGAACATTAAAAAAGCCTCAAACTAAAAATTTGAGGCTTTTTTAATACATTTAATTATTTCAATTAAATCACTTCATTAACAGGTTCTAATTCAATCATTAAAGTCTCTTTTGGTATTCTATTTCCAACTTCGACATTAATTTTTTTAATCCGCGCTGTAAAAGGCATTTCAATACGATTCTGCATTTTCATAGCTTCAAGTATTAATAACGGAGCACCTTCTTCAACTACATCACCCTCTTTTACAGATATTTTGAGTACTGTTCCCGGTATAAATGATTGTATTTCGTAAGGATTTGGATCAACCCAAACTTTACGATTTAGATATTTCTTTGTTAAAAGCGTTTTGTATTTTCTTGCCGTTACTGCAAAATCAACAAATTCCGGTTTTTCATTTATCATTTTAATAATATTTTAAAAATTGTTTTTAAATTACTTTCATTCGTTTATCAATTCAATTTGATTTTTTTTGACAAATTTCGGTAAAAATTCGAATGTGTAAAAAATAAATAAAAATCAGAATGGAGGAACTCCATGTTTCTTATAAGGACGATAATCATCTTTATTTTTCGAAACTTCGAGCGAATGAAGTAATAAACCACGAGTTTCACCCGGTTCAATTACTGCATCGATATATCCCTTAGAAGCTGCTACATAAGGATTTGCAAACTTCTCAATATATTCCTGAACTTTTTGTTGACGCATAGCATCTTCATCTTCTGCTTCCATAATTTCTTTGCGGAAAATGATATTAGCAGCACCTTCAGGTCCCATAACTGCAATTTCAGCTCCCGGCCATGCAAACATAAAGTCGGCACCTAAGTGACGTGAGTTCATGGCGATATAACCTCCACCATAAGCTTTACGAAGAATTACAGTAATTTTTGGTACTGTAGCTTCTGAATAAGCATAAAGCATTTTTGCACCATGTCTGATAACTCCGGCATGTTCCTGATCTACTCCAGGTAAATAGCCCGGCATATCTTCCAAAGTAATAATAGGGATATTAAATGCATCACAAAAACGTATAAAACGAGCTGCTTTATCCGAAGCATCACAGTCGAGTACTCCGGCAAGATACATAGGTTGATTGGCTACAAAACCTACAGTTTCGCCATCCATACGACCAAAACCTATAACAATATTGGGTGCCCATAATTCCTGAACTTCAAGAAATTTAGATTCATCGGCCAATGCAAAAATTACTTCGCGTACATCGTATGGTTGTTTTGGATCAGAAGGAATAATATTTTCTATGTCTTTCTTAAAATTTGGTTTTTTAGGTTCTATCCTTGCGGCCTTTTGCAAATTGCTATGTGGAATTAGAGAAACCAACTCTTTAATTTGATCCAAACATTCTAATTCGCTTAATGCATAAAAATGAGCATTTCCGGTAATCTCAGCATGTACGCGAGCACCACCTAAATCTTCTTGCGAAATTTTCTCACCCAATACAGTTTCAATCACATTGGGTCCTGTAATAAACATTTTAGAAATATTTTCAACTACAAAAACGAAATCGGTTAAAGCAGGAGAATAGACTGCACCGCCGGCACAAGGTCCTAAAATTACTGATATTTGAGGAATAACGCCCGAAGCCATGGTATTGCGATAAAAAATTTCACCATAACCTGCTAAAGCACCAATACCTTCCTGAATACGTGCACCACCTGAATCATTTATTCCAATACATGGTACTTTCATTTTCAAAGCATGATCCATAATTTTTGTGATTTTACGCGCATGTTTTAGTCCTAATGAACCACCCATTACTGTAAAATCCTGTGCATAAATACAAATTGGAGCTCCTTTAATTGATCCTGTACCTGTTATTACACCATCGCCAGGAAGTTCTTTCGAAGCCATTCCAAAATTTTGCTCTTCATGTTCTACAAAAAGGTCATATTCGTGAAATGATGCTTCGTCTAACAAAGCTAAAATACGCTCACGGGCAGTTAATTTACCCATTGCAACTTGTTTTTCTATGGCTTTGTCGCCACCACCTTTTTCAACAATGGCTTTCTTTTGACGTAAAGCCAGGATGTTTTTCTTTAAAGTCATAATACTTTTTTTTGATTAAACCTAAAGTGAATATCGATTGATTTTGCTCAATCGTTTCATTTATTTGAGTACAAAAATAATACATTAATTGTTAAACACATCAATGTTTACTTTATTGTTTCAGTTAACAAAGGCTAAGTATTATTTATTCAGGAGTTTAAGTGTATTTCGACTTACAGCAATCATTCCTGCCGATAAACAGGATGTATCCATATTTTCGAGATAAGAAATAAATTCTTGTTTCAGTTCTGGTTCTAAAACACAAAATTTAAAAATTAGTTTCATGGAAATAGCTTGTACAGCAATTGGATATTTGGGAGAAATCATCCAATCATAACAAGCATTAAGCAAGTCGACCGGCAGAGGATTAGGAAATGTTATGTTGTTAAGTATTGAAAGACAGCCTCTTAGCAAACCTCCATTTGAGGTAGAAAGAACAAGTGATTTTAAAGCAAAAAAATGATTTTCATTGAACCATTCGGGATGTTTTTCACTAATTTTCTGACAAGCCCAGGCAGCTCGCCATTTAAACTTTTCATCAAGTTTGAATATCAATTGAAAAATTTGCTCAAAATCAGCAGGATGAGTATAAATTTCATTTGCTAAAATATCAACATAACGCAATGAAAGTGGGTTTGAAAGATATTCCTGATAATCCATTCTAATGAAAGTTTGAAAAGTTTGTGAAGCTGATAGCTTACTGCTTAACAGTCTTTAATCTTTTGTCTTTGTTCTTTGTTCTTTTGTCTTTGTTCTTTGATCTTTGTTCTTTGATCTTGGCTCTTCTTATCTAAAAACAATATCTAAAATCACCTCTGCTCCTGCTCTATCGTTCAGCGATTTTTTAATTTCCTGACGCGTGAGAAACAAATCATGACGAAGAACAGAAGAATTTAAAGAAACGTAAAGAACCCTATTTTTGATACTTAATTCGGTTGTATATTGTAGAATATTGGCACCAAGCACCAATGGCCAAGCATCAATTAAATGCTTTTCATTCAGTTTTTTATCTAATTTATTTGATTTCAAAACTTGACCTATTACGTCTTTAAGTAATTCCGTATTTCGTTTTCTCATTTCATCGCAATTTTAATATTTGGCCTAGTTTTGCACCTTGATCAAACGACATGGAATTAAGCAAATATAATTTCTCAAGTTTTATTGCATAATGCTGCGATATGCCATACATCGTTTCGCCAATTTCAATTGTGTGAGTTAAATTTTTACGGGATGCTTTATTTTTTTTACTTTTCAAATAAACTATCATATTTTCATCCAATATCCTGTTTTCATCAACTTCATTATAAAATCTTAATTTCATTTCATCCAGATCAAATTCATCTGCAATACCCGAATATGTATCACCTTTCTGAGAAACAACATATCGTACTTGATTATTTTTAAGCACTTTATGAACTGTATAAGCATCAATTTTGCCTATAGGAGCTTGATCGGTAGAACTTGTATCTTCTTCGGTTTTTAAAACCTCAGTTACACTTTTAACTAAATCGAATTTATGTAATTCATAATTATCAATAATCGAAATTAATTTGTAAGCATAAGTTGGATCTGTAGCGTACCCTGCTTTTTTAAGACCATGAGCCCATGATTCATAATCGGTTGCACTTAAATCGAATAAAAAAGAATAGCGACTTCTGTTTTTTAAGAACAAGGAGTGATCTTCGTAAGAAGCAAGAACATCATCATATTTTCTGAAACATTCATTTTTGGCATCATCGTCAAAATAAACCTTATCACCTTGCCAATCAGAACATTTGATGCCAAAATGATTATTCGATTTTTTGGCTAATTCACCTTGTCCGGCACCCGACTCAAGCAATCCTTGCGCCAAAGTAATGCTTGCAGGGATACCATATTCATTTTGTTGAATTACGGCCAATGAACTGAATCTTTCAATATAATTTAGGTAAGTTTGATTTGTTTTTTGAGCTAATACATTGATATTGTGCATCAAGGCAAAAAAAAGCATATAAACGAATACTCTGTTTTTATTCATATTTGAAAAAATATTTTGATTAATTTGCTACAAAAATAAAACATATTCAGCAAAAACACTATTTCAAAGAATAATTTTTATACTTTTGTGTAAACTTGAGTTTGTTGAAATGTTGAAAGGATATTGAGTTTTCGTCAAATGGATAAAAATCAAATTCAACTTCAATATTTCACATCAAGAAATAATTATTTTATGTTTAAAATTAAGTAAATCAATCTAATAGATAAAAAATGATCAAAAAAACTATCGAAACCAAACTAAGTATTTATAAATTTGAAGAATTAAACGAAGAGCAAAAGAATTTAATAGAAAAAGCTAAAGATCAGGTAATGAAGGCTTATGCTCCTTATTCCGGATTTCATGTTGGAGCTTCGGTATTATTAGAAAACAATGAGATATTTGCTGCCAGCAATCAGGAAAACTCAGCATATCCTTCAGGATTATGTGCTGAACGTGTGGCTATGTTCTTCGCTAATGCCCAATATCCTGATATTCCTGTAAAAACAATTGCCATAGCAGCTTATACCAACGACAAGTTTTTAGCTGAACCGGTTACTCCATGTGGTGCTTGTCGTCAGGTCTTACTTGAAACTGAAACACGTTTTGACACTGACATTCAAATACTTTTGTATGGTACTGAAAGTGTATATCTTATTGAAAATGTAAAACAATTGTTACCACTTTGTTTTGAAAAAAGCAGTTTAAACAGCTAGTTAATTATTTATATTTCAATAATACTAAACTTGCGTATGTAAAAATTAATTCATATATTGCGAACGAATTGAAAATTGTTTAATTCAAACATTTTTAATAATTTACACATTTTTACAAGCAAGGAGCATTTTAAACGGATATTTTATTTTAAGACAATGTTCATTTGGAATTTTACATTTAAGTATAATGACATGCTAAGTAAAAATGAATAAAAACAATATAAAACGCATGAAAAAAGAAAAAATTAACATTGAATATCAGCTCAACAATGCGTCCATTCATATACTTTGGAAAACAATAGGTACACCACTCGGACTTTCCGAATGGTTTGCCGATGGGGTTACTGTGAAAGATAATGAATATTGTTTTTGTTGGGAAAAAAACGAACAGACAGCTATAATGCTGCAATCAAAAACAAATTCGTTTATTCGTTTTCAATGGGAAGAAGACAAAGACACTGATGTTTATTTTGAATTAAAAATTGTTGTTCTCGAAATCACAAGTGCTTTAACTCTTTTAATTACTGATTTTGCCGAACCGGATGATGTTGAAGACACTATTTTGCTTTGGGATAAACAAATAGAACAATTACGCAGAAAAACGGGTATGTGATTTTTGATTTAATTAATTTATTTAAATGCTTATTGATAATTAAACTTTGCAAAGAAATTAATGCTAAATTTCAAGTAAATAAAAACCGCAAAATTTACTTATAAAAATTTCATTAAGACATTTTCAGCACATAAAATTTAAATTGCTAATATACAAGCAATTATAGAATAAATTTTAATTTACGCTATTGGTATTTTTTTGGGGAATTTGCCAATTTTAAAAATTAAACATTGATTCCTATCCTCAAATTTTAAATTCCGGCCCTACTCCACCAACAAAATGCTATATTGTTCATATTATAACTTTAATGTTATTTCGCAAAAATATTGAATGATAATTGAAGTTTTTACAGTAATTTTGTTGCTCTTTTTAAAAAAGCTTACATGATTTTACTAAAGAAGATTGACTTATATATTTTCAAACGCTTAATTTCACTTTTTTCGATGACTTTCTTCATCTGCATTTTTATATTGTTGATGCAGTTTTTGTGGAAAAATTTTGCCGATTT
>CAMBSB010000092.1 GCA_945870155.1 Paludibacter jiangxiensis
AGTGCTAACTTGCTTTTTTTTGTTCAACAGTTGTATTATTTTGTTTCTACTTCAATGCTTTAAAACCCATAGCTGCTTTGCGGAATTGGTCATCGGTTGGCATTTTCTTGTTTTTTGCAACAAAATCTTTCATCCATTTTTTACTTTCAGTATAAAAATTCTGATGCGTGTAGTACAAAGGTGTTTTTTCTCCTTTGTCGTTTATTAGCCAGAATCCACGGTTTTTTCCTTCTTTTGATAGTTCATTGTTATACATTTCCCACCACAGAATATAGGGACAACCCCATTTCAGAGCTGTTTTCATTACCCATTTTGCCCGCTTATCCACTTCGTCAACAGGTCGGTAAGCCGGTTCGTTGGAATAAAAACCAATCTCAGGCCAGCCATATTCGCCAATAAAAAGTCGTTTTCCTTTGATGGTCGGCTTGGGTTGCATTTTCGATTCGATATAATTCAGGTGTTCGGTTAGGGTTTTGTCCATTTCAGCTTCGGTTGTAGGCGGATTGGTGGCTGTGTACGACGAAAACGAAACATAATCGGGATTCACTTTTGGCAAAATACTGTTGATAACACAATCTTTTCCCGCTAATGCCAAATCGGATAAATTCACTTCCACGTAATAATACATTTCCACATTTTTGTGTTTCACATCTCGTTTGGCATCTTCCACTGCTTTCTGACGTACCTGAAACCAACGCGTCATCCCTTCTATGGTTTTCGGGTCTGCTGGTTTACTGCGGTCGTAATCCCAACGGAGGTGCCAGTCGCCTTCCCAGTTGCCCAATAAAAACACCTTTCCGGTTCCCGAATAAGTTTTGAGCAGATAAGCCGCAAAATCGTACATTTCGCGATACGATGCATCGGCATGTGCGTCACTCATTCCACCAATAAATTTTATCTGATTCTCGTCCTTCTTTTGTCCCGGAGGTTCAGGCGTATAGTGCGAAAACTCATACGACCAAATCTGGTAATACTTAAAATCCATATCCAGCACCTGCTTCATCGATTTCTCGTGAGCCAGCATTTCGAGCGACGTAATTTTTTCATCTTTGGGTATGTCGTAGTTTTCCCACCAGTAACGAGGACTCATACTGAACTTTAGTAGGTTACTACCCATTTCGCGAATGGCTTTGGCGGTTTCTACCAAATTGGTTTCGTTGGTAAATTTGTATTTCGCACCAACTGTTTGTGTACCAACAACGTAATTAAATCCTTCGATTTGTTTTTCGAACTTACATGTTTTTGGTTTTCCGGCAAAAACGATTGCTGCAAAACTAAATAGAATAGTTAGAACTAAAATTTTTCTCATAATATTTATTTTTTATAGGCCCCCTAACCCCCTAAAGGGGGAATAAGAAGAGTTTCTGATTAACAACTTAATTCAATTTTATAAAATTATTTTATGTGTGATAGTTGAATTATTTTTCTGAATATGAATAATGTAAATTCCCGTCGGCAAACTTATGATTTTCTTTTCGTCGGGCAAAAGTTTACACGAACATACTAAAAGTCCATTTGTCAAATATACAGCAACTTGCCCTGATGTGTTATCATTTTCAAGGATAATCCCTTGTATATTTCTCCCAATTTTTACACCTGTATTATTTTGTATTGGATGATTAAACGATGTGGGTTTGGTTGATAAATAGTTTGCTGCCCAAGCCGCATATTCCATGTAGTTTGGTAATGTTTTGTTTATCATCTTATAACTTGCCACATATTTTTTTGCTGCATCGTAAAAATAAGTAAACATGTTGTACAATGGCTGTTTTTCGTTTTTGTCGTTTATAAGCCAAAATCCCTTGTGACGGTTGTTGGCTGTATCGAATTCGTTGTTATACATTTCCCAATAAAGTACAAAAGGGCAACCCCAGGCAATGGCAGTTTTGAAAAATGCGCGATTGTCCGATTCGTGTTTGTAAATATCCCAAGATGATTTTTCGAGAGAATTGCCAATTTCACCAATAAACACACGTTTGCCTGTAATGCCTCCTTTTGGAGGCAGATTGGCCTCAATATAATCGAGCACCGTATTGTATTTAGCCTGATCGTACCACTGTGCATCGTACGACGAATAGGAAACAAAATCGACATTCGTAAGTGGTAAAACGCAATTCACAACGCGCTTTTTAGCACTGAACTTTGCATCAACCACCTGATTAACTTCCACATATCCATACACCATTACATTGCTGAAACCGCCTTCGTTTTTTGCTTTGTCGATGGCGTTTTGGCGGGTTCGCAACCATTTGGCCATATTGGCACAGCGCTCATCCGAAGGCACATAATTCCGGTCGTAGTTTGGCAGCAAATACCAATCGCCTTCCCAGTGTCCGAGGTAAAATGTTTTGCCTGTATTGTTGTAGCGACTGAGCAGGTATTTTGTTAAATCATAAATCTGAATCGAATCTTCGGTTCGTTCCACTTCGGAATAACCATCGGCCCAATTTGCATGACTGCGCGCCCAAAAGAAATAATTGCGGAAAGGCATATCGATAGACTGGCGAAACGAAGTATTGTCGCGAACAAGCGAAGTTAGCGTTGAATAATTTCCCGAAACGCCTAAATACGAGCTTACTGAAAGTGATATCTTCAGCGAGCGTGAACCCATATCGTAAATAGCCTTCGCTGTTTCGAGCAAAGCATCTTCGGTGGTAAATTTGTATTTTGGGCCAATGGTTTGCGTACCGAGAACGTAATTGTAGTTTTCAACATCGGCATCGGTTTGAGCAATGCTAATCAGCGATATTAAGCTTAAAATTATTGTAACAATATTCTTCTTCATACCTTCCTTTTCCAGATTTTTTCAATTTCAGCTACAACTGGTTTGGCATTTCCCTCGTAATCGAAAATGGATGTATTTGCCGTACACGGAAAACAGTCGTGCCCCATCCAGATTATAAAACCGCCACAAGCCGGGAAACGGTTTTTGGCTGCTTCAATGGCTATGGCGAGCCCTTTTGTTTGGCGGTTTTGCTGCCATTCAACATATTCCGAAATGTTTTTGGGTGTATGTCCCATTTCTAATTCGAATTTATCAGCCTCTATCCACCACGAAAATTGTCCCCAAATTGGATTTTCGACTGAAACAGGCAAAGTCGGATAATTTCCTCTGTATCTTTCAATTAATTCAACCGATGAAGCTCCCGGCACGCCTGCTTCGGAATGAAAAAGCGCATCGGAACTTTCCCAGTAGGCACGGATATTTGAAAAATCACTATCTGTTGGCTCAAAAGGCAACCACCACGGCCCATGTACATCCCACTGAATACCTTTTCCATTAAGTTCGGGATTGTAATAAATAGTTGGACCTGAAGGCGATGTGGGCATAATGCGATGATGCATATCCAACTTTTTGCAAACTTCTTTTGCTTTTGCCAGCAGCGGGTGCGAAAAATCGAGTGGTTGTGTGTTTTCCTTATCATACAGTTCATTTCCACCACTCCAGGCTATGAGCGATGCATGATAATGGCGGCGACGAATGTAACTTTCAACTATCTGCGCCATAAGTTCTACACTTTCAGCATCGTCGGGCGGTGTGTTGCAAATGCCTGACGACGAAAGTGGAAATTCCTGCCAAACAATTAAACCCATTTCATCGCAGAGTTCGTAAAAACACGCCTTTTCGAGCGTGGCACCACCCCAAACGCGGAGGATATTGGCACCCATGTTTTTGTATTTCAGCAACCATTCCCGATACATTTCGCGTGTTACATCGGCAAACATAGTACGAATTGGTGTCCAGTTTACGCCCTGCATAAAAACGCTTTTGCCGTTTACGTTCAATATCCACGGGTCAGCTTCGGGATGAGCATTTTCGCATCTCAACCACTTGATGGAACGAAAGCCAAGCCTTCGGGTAATTGTTTGTATTTCTTCGCCCTGCTCAGAAATTAGCGAGTAGCTAAGCGTGTAAAGCGGTTGATTTCCAACACCATTTGGCTCCCAAAGCAATATACTTGGGATTTCAATATCAACACTACTACTAAAATTTTCAGCAGGATATGTTTTATTTAAAATACAAACTTCGTCTGTATCTTTCAAACAAATTTGTATTGTCTCGTTCGATGTTTTTGCCGAAAATGCAGCTTTTAACTGTAGCTTTCCGGTTTTAGTTTCAATATCAACATCGGTGTAGCTGTATAGTTGTTCAATTTCAACAGCATCGCTTATTTCAATACAGATATCGTCGTAAATGCCGGTTTGAATAATGCGCGGACACCAGTCCCAGTTGAAATAAAAGCGCGGTTTGTTGAGGTGCGTTTTTGAAGTCCAGTACACCTGTCCCTGATAGCGTTCGGGGCAAAAAAACACCAAAGCCAACCGATTTCCGGATGTTTTCAAAAATGGGGAAATATCAAAACGATAATCGAGATGCGTATTGTTAAACTCGCCGGCTTTTTGTCCGTTCAGCCACACTTCGCCGTCACCATCGAGACCTTTGCAACTGAGTATTGCTTTTCTGTTTGTGTCGAATAAGTTATCGGGAATATCCGTAAAATATATCCAGTGGCGGTTTTCAATCCATTCAATATCGCGGTAATTTGTCCCTACATTCCAGTCGGGAATAATGCCTGCATCGAGTAACGATTGTTGAACCGAACCCGGCATACGGGCAGACACGGGAGCATTTTCGGGATGTTTGATGCGCATTTCGTCCATCTGTTCCCACAAGCGCCAGTAGTGCGGTTTTGTACCCACCAACTCCCAATTCAGCAGCGATAAATTATGAATTTCCATAATGACTTTTTCGTAGTATATATCTGAGTGCAAAGGTATACAGAAAAAATTGCCGGAATTATACTATTTTGTGAGAATGATATGGAATTATCGTTTCGTGTTTAAAAATAATCAATTTCATTGAGGTCAAATTACAAAAAACCCGACTCACCGACAACAAAAGCGTAATGCTTAGTATGGCGGTAGAGGTCGGGTCAATATTTAGTAAATCACAAGCAATTAGTCCATTTACTTCATAGCCTTTTTCGGCGTTCGGTCAATGAAGTACAAACCCCAATGTTTTTCGGCTCCAAGCGGATTTGCGGTATCTCCTTTCCAATCTTCGTCAAATGCTTCGAAGAAAAAGGTTGTGATATTCATTTTTTTCGACCAGTCCATCATCCAGTCATAATATTGTTTTTGTTTTTCTTCACTCGCACGCAATCCGAATTCGGAGGCTGTAGTTGCCCAACCGGCTTCGCTTATTACAATGCGGGCTTTCGGCAATGCATTGCGCACTTTCTGCACATTTTCAATAGAGTATTTTATGCCTTCGTCAACATCTTTACCTTCCCAAACAGGATAAATATGTATGGCAATAAAATCGAGTTCTTTGGCCAATTTTACACCGTGAGCAGCCCACCATTCATAGTTTTCGGCTACTGTAACGGGTTGCTTGATGGTTTTTTTCACGCGGCGAACGTACGAAATCAGCGTGTCGACATCAACACGATGGTCATTCCAATCTACCAACGCTTCGTTGGCAACATTTACGGCAACGACTATTTTTTTATATTTTTTGGCTAAAGCAATACCATTTTTAATCTCTTCTGCATTCACCAATTTGTTTTTATCCAGCGTTTTTTGCGGAATGGGTTCGGTGAGCCAGGCACAACTCAAATGATTGCTCAATTCGGCATTGAGCCAAATTCCCAGCATTACACGAATATTAAGCTTGTGCTCATCGATTAATTTCAGAACAGTTGCTGAATTTTCGCCACTATCGTATAACCGTATCAACGAAAAGTGCTGACTGATAATCTGCAAGTCTTCTAAAATCTGCTTGTCGGTGGGGTTTTTAGCCCCATCGCCACGGTCGGGATGCTGTCCGGTTCGGAAACCCGAATAGCAAACCGCGCTCGAAACTCCTGCCAACAAATCTTTGGGTTGTTGCTTAATGGAAATCGCACTTTTATTCGATGCTGTTTTCTTTACATCAGTTGAATAACAAGCCATTAAAGGAATTGAAATCAAAAAAAGTAAAACTGCGAATTTTGAGAATCGTTGCATGCTTTTACAATCGGTTTATAATTTTACAATTTTTCGGGTTGTCGATTTTCCGTTGACCATTTTCAATGTAACAAAATAATTTCCTGCCGTTAGCTGACTTAAATCCAGTGTGGTTTCGGTATTATTTACATTTACTAATTGGATTGCCTGACCCAACATATTGCGCACAACAAGCTGACTGATAATTTGCTCTGAATTTACCCTTAATTTATCTTTTACAGGATTAGGATAAATGGCTACATTTACATCAAATTCAATATCCGATACAGCTGTATTATATTCATAAACACCTTTATAGAACAATAAATTATCCATATAGAAATTGCCGTTTACGAGCCAGAATCCAACTTGTTTTACTTTCGATAAATCGCTGGTTGCATTATTGGCTTTTAAATTGGTGAGCGATAAGTCAATACTGTTCCATTGTCCGGTTATCAAAGTCAGTGGTAATTTACATTCGCCAGTAGTTGTTACAACTCCTAAGCTCATAGTTGTAGCCACAGTAGGATAAATATCCACATGTAATTTTTCCATTGAGGTAGAAACCAAGTTTACTAATGGTGTAATATCAGGTGTGCCAAAAGCAGCATTTGCCGAAGTGTTATTCACCAATTTTGCTTTATTTGATCCTGTGGTTACTTCAGTCATTGCAGTAGCATACCACATGTTAAAGCTCGATGTCACATTGGTATAAGGATCGCTGAATACACTTATTACATTGGTAGCCAAAAGCGTTGGAGTTGGAGCCGAAGCAAAAACACTTTCTTTGGTGGTAGTTACAGCCACAACAATAGGATTATTAGCTGCTGCATTTCCAGCCGCATCTTTTGCTTCAACAGAGAAATTATATGCTGTTTCGGGTGATAAGCCTGTAACAATATATGATTTTGTCGTCGCTGAAGTACCTGTTGTTGTTAGCGTTGTAGTACCGTACTTAATAGTATAAGTTACAGAACCTGAGTTGTCGGTTGCATTTAATAGCAATTCGGCACTGGTAGGTCCAACATTTCCTTTTGTGGCTGTAAAGCCGGATGGGGCTTGCGTATCATTAACAATAGTTCCACAATTTGTACCCACCACATAATCAATGTATTTTGTTACTGCCATGCCACCAGAGTATGCAAATTTACAAGCATAACTAATGGTTTGACCTGCAGTAAGACCACCCAAAGTGAATGAGAATTTTTTTCCACCCACATTCGTCATTGCTGTTTCTGAGAAAGGTGATTTCTTAAATGCATAAGCTATTACACCGGCTTTATCGTCCAATAATTCAAAAGTCATAGTAACATTAGATCCCACAGTTTCGAAAGTGGCAATATAACCCAACGCGAAAGAGCCTTCAGATGCGAGTGTTGAAGTTGTTTCACAAATCATTACCGGAGCAATGGTTACATTTACAGGCTGCGAAGTACTTACAGCATTTCCATTATCGGTTGCCTTTGCGGTCAATGCAAAATCGCCAACTCCCGGATTCCATACAACACTGTATGGAGCTGTATCGTCGCTTCCTATTAATGTTGTTCCATGATAAAAATCAACCTTAGAAATTGTTCCATCAAAATCGCTGGCGTTTGCCGAAATTGTTACTGGTTTTCCTTGTGTAAATGTTGTATTATTTGCCGGGGAAACAATGGCAACACTTGGAGCAATATTAGCCGAACTTGTTACATTTACAAACAACTCATCATCGTCGGAGCGCGAATCGGTATTTGTAACGGTTAATTTCAGGCTATAAATTCCTTCGACCAAGCCACTGATAGTCGGATTAGCAATGGTAGTACTACTAAACAGAACAACTGAAGGTCCGAAGTTTTGTGTCCATTTATAAGTCAATGCTTTGCCTGCCGATTCGGTACTTGCTGTGCCATCAAGGGTTGTTGAAGTAGCTGGTAAAAGCACTTTGATATCAGTTCCAGCATTGGCTGTAGGATAGCTGTTTGTCATTGCACCGGTTTTGGTAAATGTCATTTTACCAAAATTAAATTCGCCCGACGTAAATGCTACTCGCAATATATGTACTCCTGCTGTAAGTGGAATATCATTCACGGTTTTTGTTGCCCAATTTGTCCAAACTGTAGTTGAAGTTGAAGGAACTGTAATGGCTCCTGACACATCTTGACCATCCAACAATAAGCGGAATGGACCACCACCATTGGCATTACCCGAAGCATAACGGAATGCAAAAGAATATAAGCCTGATTCGGATACATTCACGGTATATTCCAACCATTCGCCAGCATCAATCCAACCTACAGTTGCACCTTCGCCTGCAACGCTTTTTAAATCCACAGCTTCGTCCAATCTATAATCGCCTGCATTTGCCGGACTTAAATCCAGATAAGCTATATTTTGTCCTTTTCCTCCTTCAAAAGTATCGTAATTGCCGGCTTCAATTGTGCCCGGAATTGCCGAAGCGGTTCCTCCGTAAGGCTGTTGATTGCCAACAGTTACAAGTACACTATTCGAAGTATTGAATTTTTCGTTTTCGTACACTTTGGCATAAAAACTATGCACACCAAGACCTAAATTGGTTGCATTGAAAATGTATGGAGCAACATTTACAATACCCAATGAAGTATTTCCATCCATAAATTCAACTTTGGTGGCAGTTCCATCAGTAACAGTCAGGTTTAATTGTACGCTTCCGCCAACATAAGCTTTGTCAAAAGTTGATGTTAATGTTCCTCTTGCGTTGCTATCCATACTTGTAACCATTCGGCGTGCAGGAACTTGCAAACTAAATCCATCGGAGAAACTAACCGTTATAGCAACATTTGAATAATTATGCGCCACATAAGTTTTTACGTTATTTTTTTTAAATACAGCAGCAATCGGGTAATTAGCTGTTACAGTTGCATCTACTTGTCCCAAGGCATTCATCGAATGTAACCAATGGTAAGTTTGTGCATCCGAAACACCAAATTTCAGGTTTCTGCCCGGATAGGAATCGTACAGTTGAATTGCCTGTGCCGGATTTGTAAATGCACAATATTCCCACATAATATCGTGCCACAAGTTGTCGTTGGCCTGATTGCTTAAAATACCTGTTTTTGCTGAAATTTCGGCCCATAGTTTGGTTGCATAAGGGATATTGTGACCCAAATACAGCGAACCGCCGTGAATTGGATACAATTCTATACCGTAAGAGGCAGCAATATCGCCGGTCCAAAATGTGCCGTTATCGAAACTATTACCCCAGATACGCGACACAAGACTGTATTGTTGTGTTGCCGGAAAATTACGGTCGTACACATCGAGCCAATATTCTTCAATGGCAGTTTGCTCGGTTGTATACAGGTAAATTCCCAAATCACGAATGGCTTTGTTGCCGGTTACTTCGCCCCAATGTATCAAGGATGAATTGAATTGCATACTTTCCGAGGTGGACTCCTGATCGTTACCGTTCGGAAAAGTTGCAAAACCGTTTGCCCATGCATGACCTGCATACGGACTAAAATTTCGCAAATAAGGAAACATTGTATCATTGCGGTCGGAAGTGGCTGCATCACGCACCAAAAGGTTGACCATGGCGCCATATTGCGAAGCCCATCCAGGCTCATATTGTTCAACAAAAGCAGCTGCATGAATAAAATATCCCCAATGAAAATGGTGATCGTTAATATTGCTGTCCTGTCCGTGACCGGCAGGATAACCCAACATGGCCGACCAGGTAGTATTGTAATAAAACAAAAATGCTTTTTCACCACCATCGGCTTTCAACCAGTTTTCGAGTCGGTCTTTTACGGTGGCCAACATTTTATTAAACGATACGGTATTTCCCATTTCGGCAGCCACACGAGCTGTCTGAATCAAGCGGTTCATTACCTGTCCTTCGTTGTACGAATCGGTCCACAAAGCCAATTGATCGTTTTCAATCGAGTTTACTTTTTGCGATAATGCCGTAGGTGTAAATCCAGCGCTGTAATTATCAACATAAGGCAATGTAGGTAAAATCCCTTTGAATTTATTTTCGACGCTAAAACTGTTGCCCGCCAAGGTTTTCATTTGTCCACGAATAACGGCATACGAATATTTATCAGGTACAGGTGAATTTGAGGCTAAATTTGCCCATTGGTGAGGAAGCAATCCAAGCAACATCTTGGTTTCGGTGCCTTCTTTCACTTCAGTTTGCACTGTAAAATCGGTACGAACTACCGAAGTAGCTTCGTTGTAAGTATAAGTTGCGGTAGTATTGGTTGGGAATACATAAGCATATTTTTTGTATTCGGTTGCCACTGCTGTTACATTACTTGCTGAAAGTGGAATAAAGGCTAACGACCAATAATTTTTACCGTTCAAAGTGGAAGTATATATTTTTCCATTTTGAGTCCAGGTACTTCCAGCAGGAGCGTAAACGGCAAAATCGGCATTATTTCGGAGATTTGTAATTACCAGCATTTCATTTTCGATAGTCACAGTTCCTAAATTTACCGTCACTTGTGCCACATCGGCACTTCCTTTTGTAAAATACAGAAAAGGCATACCTATTCCCGAAGTAGTTTCAAAATTGCGTGTACCATCGTTCCAATTCATGGTTATTGCCCAATCAGAAAAGGCCGAAACGGTCGTTTTTGTTGCTGCTAATCCTGCAACACCTACTTCAACAGGCGATTGATCGTCGATTACTCCATTGGGAATATATGTTACTACCAATCCATTGTTTGTAGTTTTCATGGTAAATGGGTAGTTGAACAGATTCGAGGCTGTTCCGTTTTTTACCAATGCCGACCACCAATCGTTGGTGGGTACAGGTTTGCCTACAGCATTACCCGACAACTGAGGAGTGCCCGAAGGATAGCCATTACGTCCGGCTGCATCAGTTCCCGGAAAAGTTTTGGTATAGCTTCCGCTGCCAACGTTTATAGTTTGTGCATTTAAGTTCATTGCTAATATTAAACTCACACACAAAATGACAAATTGGAATTGATTTTTTAGATTTTTCATTGTATTTTATAATTTTACTATTTTACGTGTTAAGGATTCACCATTAATTAATTTTATGGTGATCAAATAATTTCCTGTCGAGATATTGCCTAAATCTAAACTAATTTCATTGCTGTTCGCTTCTGCATTCAGTATGGTTTGTCCCACTAAATTACGAATGCTAATGCTATTAATTTGACTATCAGCAGTTATTTTGAAATAATCTTTTACTGGATTTGGGAAAAATATAATGTTATGATTATTCGGATTCTGTAAGCCGCTTGGAGCATTGGAATTAAACGAAATATTATCCCAATAAACGATACGCTCTGCGTTACGGGTTGCAATATTATCAGGAATCAAGGTCATTCTTGTAATGGTTTGTCCAATTTTATCCGTTAAGTCAAAAGTGAGTTCTTCCCATTGATTAATTTTGGTATTGGGTACAATTTTCTCAAAAGTGGTTCCACCATTTTCTAATTTCAGCATGTAATTACTGATAAATGGTTTGTAAACCTGAATTTTCACAACACAATTATCGGGTGTAAATGTGATACTTCCAATATTATCCGAATAAGCACCTGCCCACGATTGTGCTCCAACACCTATTTTGTATTTGGCACAGCTAGCCGAAGTATTTATACCCGAAGCAGAAGGATTTGCCGCAACAGCGTATAAATCAGCGCCATTGGCACCATTTCCAAACGATTGCCATGTCCAGTTATGACCAACGGTTTCGAAATTGATAGTGGCTAATTTGAATGCTTCGCCTGTTGTAGCCGAAATTAGAATTGGATTGTTAGCAGCCAAATTTCCGTTGCCATCTTTGGCTAATATGGAGAAATTATAAAGTGTTGAGGAATTTAAACCTGTGATAACATGCGATTTCTGAACACCCGAAGTTCCTTTGACTTGAACTGACGAAGTGCCATAAGTAATTTGATAATAAACCGAGCCTGAATTGTCGGCTCCATTGAGTAATAATTCAACTGAGTTGGGTGTTACAGCCCCTTTTGTAGCCGTAAACGAAGTAGGATTTTCGGTGTCGACTATTACCGTAGGTCCATAAAATTCTTCGCCGGCAATTCCTTTTTGATAAATACGTACATAATCGATATACATTTTTACAGGCGTTCCATCAACGGGTAAAGCTGTAATTTTGGCAATATTGGAATTGCCGGTAATGCCTGTAAAATTGCCACCAACAGCCAAATTAAACAAAAAACTAAAAGGTTTGTGGAAATAATAACTTACCTGTCCTGCAACACGTTGACCATCAATTTTCATTTCGAAATAAGGTGCACTGTTGGGATATTTGTCCAAATCGAGATACATTTTTATAGCCGTCTCGTCCCAAATCATTGTAAAAAGGTGAAAATCGTCCTGAATACTATTAGCAGCCGTATTGTCTTTGGCATAATAAGTCCAGTTTTCGCCCCAGTGACACGCACCGTTAAAATACTTATCCTGCGTACCCCTGGAAATACCGTTCACGTTTCCCATTTCCAAAATATCAATCTCGCCGCAACGAGGCCAACCAACTTTTGAATAATCATCGCCCATCATCCAAAATGCCGGCCACAAACCATTGGCAGTTAAAGGAAGTTTGATGCGCGCTTCCATTTTTCCATATTTAGCCGATACATTTCCGCGTGTTACCAAGCGTCCCGATGTAACTAATTTTCCTCCGAAATTTTCACGCTTTGCACTAATTACCAGGCAATTTACACCACTCGGATGTTGTTCTATGCTAATGTTTTCGCGTCGGTAATATTGCATTTCATTGTTTCCACCACCATCGCCATTCACCTCGGCAGTCCAATGTTGGGTTTCGTTCAACACGGGATTGTCGAAATTATCTTCCCACATAAGTTTATATTCTTGCGAAAAAGAAATTCCGAAATACAGAAGAGCAATAAAAAGCGCGTATGCTTTTTTCATTTTTGATAATTATTTGTTAAGAGTTTAATAAGAGTAAAAGAGAGTTTTGTTGGGCAATTTATGACGTATTGATTTAAATATTAAATTGTTGTTGCTCAGAATCTTCAAATTTTCAAATCCTCAAATTAACACAGTGCTAAAACAACAACATTTTATATAAAGGCTATTCTCTCCTTTTGAGCAGTAAAAATAATTTGAAATCCGTCTTTAAATCGGCTAAATGGAAATTGAATTTACAAGCGAATCGGAAAATTCAATTTTTTATTTGAGATGACTGTATCGTTCAATCTTTTTGATACACCCGCACATAATCGACATACATTTTTGCTTCACCTCCATCGAGTGCAGTAATTTCATCTATATCGTAATTTTCAGAAAATGTACCACCTACAGCTAAATTAAAAATAATGTAGAATGGTTTGCGGAAATAGCGAGAAGTTTGATTTTCAAGACTATCGCCCGTAATTGGAATTTCAAAATAAGGTTTTGCATTGGGATATTTATCCAAATCGAGAAACATAGTAATCGAATCGGCAGTCCAAAAAAGCGTATAGGTGTGAAAATCATTCTGTAAACTATAAGTGTTTGTTGTTGAAATGCCTTTGTTTGGATAACTTCCACCGTTCCAACTTTCGCCCCAGTGACATGCACCGTTGAAATACCTATCCTGCACATTTAACTCGATGCCGGTTTTTTTACCCATTTCAACTATGTCAATTTCACCACACTTGGGCCATTCTGCTGTTTTTTGATCTGCCCCAAGCATCCAAAAAGCCGGCCACAAACCATTTGCAGTTTTTGGCATTTTGATACGTGCTTCAATTTTACCGAATTTGAAAGACTTTTTACCAAATGTTGATAAACGACCTGAAGTGGCAGGTTTACCTTTATAGTTTTGTTTTTTTGCAGTAATTACAAGACAACTCTCGCCAGTGAAAGACTCCTTTTCGATATTAATATTCTGCTTGCGATAGTATTGTAATTCTCGGTTTCCACCTCCCTTTCCATCAACATTAATTGTCCAGTTTTTTTTATTTAATGTGGCTTTGTTAAAATTATCCTCCCACACAAGTTTGTAGTTTTGGGCTGATATCACAGCACTGATAAAAATAAAGCTGGTGAGTATAATTTTTTGGAACATAATTTCAGTTTTAATTTGAAAATGTATGATAAATAAGGCTGTAAATGATATATTTACAGCCTTATTTAAAGCTATAATTATAATTTGATAAATTTGCGGTTTACGCTTTCGCCATTCACCAATTGAATAGACATAAAGTAATTACCAGCACTTAAATTGCTTACATCAATAGTTTTTTGCATCGAATTTATTTTTACCGATTGAATTGTTTGTCCAAGCAAATTGCTAATAACAATTTGATTTACATCCATATCCGATTTTAAATTTAATGTAGATTTAGCAGCTGAAGGATAAATTTTTACCGATTCGTTTTCGTATACATTTTTAACAGCTGTTGCTCCTGTATGGAAATAAAGGTTATCCATGTAGAAAGTACCAAAACTAGCTGTAGTTACAAACCCAACTTGTTTTACATCTGTTTTTGCTGTCATTACAAATGATGTTAAAGGAACATTAACGGTATTCCATTGATTTGCCGTAAGTGTACCTAACGAAACCCAACCTGTAGACTCGCCATTGCTAATTGTAACTAGTTTAAGCCCAATATCCATAGTTGAAGTTGGGAAAACATCAACATGAAGTTGACTCATAGTAGAGGCATTCAAAGGAGTTCCCATAAATAACGGACCCCCACAATTTCCTCCGGCTGTTGTTATCATAACTTTTCCGGCATTTCCTGCTGCATAAGTACAATCACCAATTGCCATATTCCACCAATTATCAAATGCAGTAACTGTTACAGCAGGTGTGTATGTATCGCTAAAAATCGATTTTACATTTGCGGCAAGTGCTGTTGGAACTGGTGCTGGTGCCGGAATTGTTGCGTTTTGTGTTACAGTAATTGTTTTTGTTGTACCACTTCCAATAATTGTAACAGTAGCAGTTCTGGCTAAATAACTAGCATTTGCCTGTGCAGTTAAGGTAATAGTTGCATTTCCTGTCCCACTAGTGCTACTTGGAGTTAACCAAGTTTGGTCACTTGCAACAGTCCATGTACCGGCTGTAGTAATGTCAAAAGTCTTTGTGCTGTTTGCGGGTTGATTTACAGTTAATGTAGTGGCCGATACTGTAAGAGATGGAACTACATCTGTCCAAAAGTAGATATTATCCAAATAAATGGTTGTGTATTTCGATGAACTACCGGCAGCACCTGAAACAAACCACTCATTGGATTGAAATTTTAACTGATTGGCAGTTGTTAGTATTGCACCTGTGAATTCACTAAGTGGAATATCAAGCGATGTCCATGATCCATTCGTTGCAACCGGTTTTGTGATTGTTTTTTCAGAAGTAGTCCAAATCAAAGCTACCGGAAATGTGGCTGCATTTGCATCACTTGTCCAAACATCAAGGTGTAAATACTTCATACTTGAAACATCCTGCGTACTACCAAACTGAATACCCTGATAATTCATATTGGCATATTTAATTACATTATCAGTTGCACCTACAGTAATTGCGTTATAAGTAGTTACCTGTCCCCAACCAGGGAAAAAATTTGTGTTGGCAACATTGGTATAAGCATTACTGAAAATTGAAATAACTCTGGCTGCTGGAACTGTAGGCGTTGGAGCAGACGTAGCTGGCTGTGCATAAGCAACAATTGTAAGAACTGAAAATGCTACTGATAGCATTAAACGGGTAATTTTCTTCATTTTTTTTAATTTTTATTAGTTAATAATTAATTGCAGTTGTTGGTTTTTGAAACCAACAACTGCAATCTGGAATTTATTTTTTAGTAAATTTCTGATTTATAATTTGTCCGTTTTTCATCGATAACGAAATGATATACTGACCGTTGCTCATATCATCCAAGTCAATAATACGTTCAACAGCATTTACTGTTAAGTTTTTAACTGTTTGACCCACTAAATTTGAAATCTTGATAGCACTAATTTCGTTTTGAGCGCTAACAGTCATTGTACTTGTTGCAGGATTTGGATAAACCTTTACATTATTTTCTAAAGAAAGTTTAGATACACCTGTTGTAGCATCATTATAAAAATACAGATTATCAAAATAAAAGGTTCCATTCAAATTCCAAAAACCAATTTGATTTACGTTGGATAAATTTGCATTTAATTCCGACAAAGTAACATCAACCGAATTCCATTGATTTGCGGTCAAAGTAATACCTGTTTTCATCTTGTCAGCACCATCTGTCACTCCTAATGACATAGAAGCCAATGTTGTAGGATATATGTCAACATGTAGTTTTGTCATTGAACTTACATTAATTGGTTTTGCCGTAAATTCATATCCAAAACAACATATCGAAACGTTTTTCGTTGCTTCATTACCACCGAGTGTAACCGTAGAAAAAGTATTTCCATACCAGTTTTGCAATGATGTTGGTAAGTTAGTGTAAGTGTCGCCATATACTGACATTACTTTAGCAGCAGAAACGGATGGTATTGGAGCTCCGGGAATACCTGCCAATGTGGTGGCTGCAACAACAATTGGATTGTTGGCGGCTACGTTACCAGTGGCATCTTTAGCTTCAACCGAGAAACTATATGCTGTTGAGCCGGTTAAGCCGGTAATTTTGTATGATTTTTCAACACCCGAAAGGCCGGATGTAGTCAAAACAGTTGGGCCTGATCCATAAGTAATTGTATAAACAACTGCGCCTGAATTATCAGTAGCATTCAATAACAACTCTACTTCATCAGAAGTTACAGTACCTTTGGTTGCAGTAAAGTTTGTTGGTGCTTGTGCATCTACATCAGCAGAAGGATCGTAGAAATAAATGTTATCAAAATAAACAGTTTTTCCACCGGTACCAACAAGTTTTAATTGATATACATCAACCATAGTTAATCCTTGAGAAGTAAAATCGGTTAAAGGAATATCATAACTTTTCCAAGTTCCAAGATCGGCCGGAGCAATGGTGAGAGTTTTAAATTTTTCGGCTTCGTTACCACTTCCATTCCAACATATTGGGAATACCTGAACAGCTGTTTCTGTCTCTGTCCAAACATCAAGATGCAAGTATTTCATGCCTGTTGCCACAGGAAAAATGTGGGTAAATACAGTTCCTTGATAATTGAAGTTTGAATATTTTAAAATATTATCAGCTCCAACTTGTATTATAGATTGTACAGTTGCTTGTCCCCAGCCAGGGTTGAAGTTTGTTCCTGAAATACTTGTATAAGCATCGCTAAAAAGTGAAATTACTTTGGCTGCTGAATATGCGGGAGGTGTCGGTGCAGAACTTGCTAAACCGGCTGTAGTTGTTGCATTTACAACAATAGGATTATTTGCAGCCGGATTGTTAGCAGCATCTTTGGCTACAACCGAAAAAGCATAAGCTGTAGAAGGAGTTAAACCTGTTACAACATAAGATTTTTGAGTTGCTGAAGCTCCTGTGGTATTAAGCGTAGTTGTTCCATAAGTAATTGCATAGCTTACTGAACCCGAATTATCTGTTGCATTAAGTAATAATTGCACGGTAGTAGATGTTTCAGTACCTTTAGTAGCAGTAAATGCTGTTGGTGCTTCTGTGTCAGCCACTACAGCTCCACATGTTGCATCAAAAGGAACCGAGAATGTGTTTAACATCCAGTTTCCACCCATGGTTACCTTACTCCATAAAAGCTCAATCGAAACATTTGCAGGAGCTGTAGTCCAAGTAAGGGTTCTTTTAATCTTTCCTGCTACAGACACATCAGGTGCCGAAATTGTTGCACCACTTCCATTGTTTACTATCAATAAATCAACAGGATCTGCAGTTGCTGATTCAATTTCGACATACATTGAAGTAGCATCGATTTTTGAGATGGTCAGTTTAATTGCTGATGCGGTTTCCCCAGCGATATTAAAATGAGTCACTGTCGTTTGGCAATAAGCCGATTCAACTGCTTTTGCAACACTTACTGAAGCTACCATGGCAACTAACAGTAAAAAAAACTTTGTAATTTTTTTCATGATAAAAATTTTAAAATGAGTAATAAATTTTATTTTCATTCGAAGCATCAAAATTTAGTTCGAATTGACGATGGCAAATTTAGTCTACTTAACTATTAAAAAACTAATTTTTTGCCACACATAAATACGATATTGCATTCAAAATACCACACAAAACCTCACTTTTAATATTGAATATCTATCTGATATACTGACAGATAGATATAAATGTGTTTTATAACATATTTCATCATTAGTTTTCATTCATCAAAAAGTGTTAATATTGAATGTTCTTAGGCAATTCCATTTTTAAAACTCAGAAATTCAGCATTATGAAGACTCTCTTAAATGTGTTACTTTTTGCTTCTTTTTGTCTCTCTGTTTTCGCTAATCAGCCTCTTGTACGAAATTTCACTCGAAAGGACTATAAATCGGGCACTCAGAACTGGTCGATTGCGCAGGATAAGCAAAACAAAATGTATTTTGCAAACAATAACGGATTGTTAGCATTTGATGGTAAATCATGGTCAGTAACTCCTATAAAGAATGGCACAAATGTGCGTTCAATACTTTACGATGGCATATCTAAATTCTATGTTTCCACGTTCAATGAATTTGGTTATTTTCAGAAAGATAAGTATGGTATCATGCAGTATTATTCGCTTTCGGAATTTTTGAGGATTAAACCAACTGGTTCTAATGAACTATACAATATACATAAAGATGAAAATCATATCTATTTTCAGGGCGAGAAAAATATTTACTCTTATGACCAAAAAACAGTAAAGAAAATTGATTTCGGGTATAAAATTGATGCTTCGGCCATAGTACATAATATTTTATTTGTGGCAAGTAGACAAAATGGTTTGTTTATGCTCAATGGAAATTTATTTGTTCCGGTTCAAGGCTCTGAAATTTTGATTAACAAAAAAGTAAGCGCAATTTTAGCTTACTCAAAAAATCAAGTCCTTATTACAACTAGCCTGGATGGTGTATATTTATATAACGGACTATCGATAATACCATATAATACGGGTGCTGATGATTTCCTAAGAACAAATCAGGTATTTTGTGCTGCAACCAATGGCCAACAAATAGTATATGGAACAGTTCAACGTGGAATAGTAATTCAAAACATACCCGATGGCAAAGTTACCTTCCTGAATACCTTTACCGGATTACAAAACAATACAGTACTAAGCGCAGCATTCGATAATCAGCAAAACCTGTGGTTAGGATTAGATAATGGTATTGACTACGTAATGCTCAATAGCCCCATTCGCAACATCTTTGGCACAAACAACTTGTTTGGAGCTGGTTATACATCCTTATTAAAAGATAAAATTCTTTATTTTGGCACTAACCAGGGTTTGTATTATACATCCTACCCGCTTCCTGAAAATGATAAGCCACTTCATTTGGAATTAATAAAAGGCATGGAAGGTCAGGTTTGGTGTTTAAACGAAATTGACAATACACTTTTTTGTGGCGATGATCTTGGTGCTTTTATTGTCAAGAACAACAAAATAGAACGCATACAAGGCTTAACCGGCACTTGGCGATTCAAGGCGCTACGTTCGCACCCCGACATGATATTGGGCTGTTCATATCAAGGATTATTTATCCTCAAAAAAACAAAGGGAAAATGGTCTCTATCGCATTTTTTAAAAGGACATTTCAATGAGTCAAGTCCAATGTTTGAAGAGGACAAGGATGGTACAATTTGGTTTAGCCATTGGCTACGGGGTTTGTATCATTTAACCTTGAATGCAACTATGGATAGCATACAAAAAATAACATTTTACGATTCCAAAAATGGTTTGCCAGCGAATCAATTAAATACGGTTTTTCGGGTTGCAAACGAAATGGTTTTTTCTTCGAGCAAAGGTTTTTACAGCTATGATAAAAAGTCGGACAAATTTGTTTCAAACAAAAAATGGAATTCACTTTTTAGTAACGCAGCCTCTAACATACGATTACACGAAAGTCCAAACGGCGATGTATGGTGTGTTTCAGGTCGATTTATGGGTTTAGCCCGAAAACAAAAAAATGGATATTACCAGCTCGACTCACTTTCATTTCGCATTTTACAACCCAAAATAATTATTGGCTTTGAGCATTTTAATTTTGTAGACAACAACAGCATTGTATTCAATACCGAGGATGGTTTTAGTTGGATCAATATTTCAAAAAAACCGGAGACTAAATCTA
>CAMBSB010000093.1 GCA_945870155.1 Paludibacter jiangxiensis
AATCCAACAAATATACATGCCCGTCAGGTTTTTCGTTTCCCGGGAGATGGTACTAAATATCCAATTTTACCTGGCCAAAGTATTGTAGCTTGCAATAGTGCTGTTAACCATACAGCTAACGCTTTATTCTCAGTAAATCTACAAAATGCTGAATTTGAATTTAAAAACACAATTTCTAAACCAACAAATAACCCTAACGTACCAGCTATGATTTTGGTTCATACATCCTATGTTGGTTTAAATAGCCTTAATCTACAAAGAGGAGGAGTTAACAGTATTTGTATATTGAAAACTTCAGAGAATGTAGGTGAATATACATTGGATTATCCTCCAGGTAAAACTAGTGGAAATCGGTTTTTAAGAATTCCTGCAAAACATGTTTTGGATGGAGTCGAAATTTTAGGTTATAAAAGTACTGGTGTTGATGTAAATTCGAAAAGGTTACAAAGTTTTATTGATGCAGGATATAAAACTATTTCTTCTACTTCAGGAAATTCTCACGAAAGTATTGAAAGAAAGGTTGATAAGAATAAATCGAAAAGCTCAAGAATTTATCTGATTGACACAAATAATAGTCAGACAGATATGGCATTAATTAACGATCCAACTCAAAAAAAATACGATAAAGCATTATTGTTGGAATAGAAAATTAAATGCCCTTTATCGTTACGAAAAATAACAAATAAATTATGCGTAAATACTTGATAATAATAATTTTGTTCATTTCACCTATTTGCTTCTTAGCGCAAACCGGTTTTACAGTAGAACAAATTGATTTACATAAACTGACAAACAATTGGCTGGGAACGAATAATGCTGCCGGTTTAGCCTTTATTAATTTTAATCAACATGGCAAAACCGAATTAGCCTATGGAAATGATGGGGGAAGTCTTCATCGTGCTCAGGAAGGTGATAAAAAATATGGAATTCGATTCAATTCCGAAAGGTTTGATAGAATAAATAAAAATTGGATGTCGTGGGGAAGTTTTGAATTTAAAATGAATACTGAAGAAAATCGCAAATGGTCTAATGTGTTTAACACTTACAATAGTTCACCCTATCTGTTTGGTGACAGTGTTCCGGGAAGATATGACTTACAATCTTTTGACCTTCATACAAAAATTTGTCGAAAAATTCAGGATAAATGGAGTTTAGGAATTGAAATAGATTATTTTGCAGGGGACATGTCAAGGCTACGTGATCCACGTACCCGAACTTTTGTTGCTAATTACTCAATTTCCCCAGCAGTTGTTTATAAAATTAATGACCAAAATATTGTCGGACTTTCTTCAGGTTTTCGATTTGAAAAAGAAAAAATGCCTTCGGTAACAACAGTACAAGAAGATCCAGAAATTAGTTATTATTTTTTTCTAGGCAACGAGAATGCGAATGGGATTAAAGATGCTTATAAAGGTTTTGACAGACAATTCGTTAACAGAGAATTTTTTGCTGAAATACAATATAATTTTCTAACAAAAAAACTGGATTGGTTATCAACAATTGGGGTGTCATCCGGCAAACAGGAAGTTCTTGGTTCAGAAAGAGAAGGACCGGGCGAGTTTATGACAAAAAAACTCCAATTGAATTCGAAAGCAAATATCCGTTTTGATAAAAAATTATTGGTGATTGATATAAAATCAAAATATCAGAATGGGTCTGCAAATGAATTTCTACAGGAACTTGTAACCTCGAGAGATACTGTAACACATGATGTTTCTAAAAACTGGATAACGCTTTATGTTTATAACAACAGATATTCTACAAGGTCATTCAATAACAGTTTAAATATCAGTTTAAGAAATTTATTGAACAACGGTACAGATTATTCATGGTCAGTTGGTGTTGATGGACAATTTAATGGATTCAGCAATATTTATCAATTGCCATATTCGGCTATCGAGAATCAACGTGCTCGTTTTGGATTAAATGGTAGTTTACGTTTGCTTAATAAAAATCAACATAGGATTACTTTATCCGGTTCAGGTGGTTATGCATTTAATATGTATGATAATTTGATTTTAAATTCCTTAGCTACAACAACTCCGGACAATGGCTCTTCAACTTTTGAAAAAGCAACTTTCAAAATTGGCAATGAAATTTTGATACCTGATATGCGTTTTTACAAAGAAACAGTATACGATTTTAAAGTAAGTGCTCACTATAGTTTTCCAATTAAAGTAAAGAAAAACATGTTAACAGGAATACTTAAAGCTTACTTTGGTTCTCAGCAAAGTCTAAATCTGGGTTCATGGCAATCAGCAGGTATTTCAGTTGGAATAATTACCTTATAAATAATTGAAAATGAGAAATATATTTTTTTATATACTTTTAATATTAACAACTACAACTTTTGCTGCCAAACCAAAAGTCACCAAAGTAAAACCAAGTGATTTAGCTATCTCCGATTCCTTAAAAGCCGAAAAATCGACACCTTACACCAAAATTACTGCCGGTGCTAAAACCTCCAAGGGCATGTTTACCGTTTTTAAAAAAGCTGGAAGTTACTACTTCGAAATTCCGGATTCGTTGTTGGGGCGCGATATGCTTATTGCTTCGCGGGTGGTGAATATCAGCGATAATAATAAAATTTCGGCGGGACAGCGTCGTTCGAATCCGATACTTATTTCGTTTTCGCGTCGCGACAAATTGCTTTTTATGCATCAACCAACCGGAACTTCGCTGGCAAACAGCACCGACCCAATATCTGTTTCGCTGGCAAATAACAATGTGATGCCGGTAGTGATGACTTTCGATATTGCAGCCCGAAATGCCGAAAACAATGCTTCGGTGATTGATGTAACCAAACTATTTTCGGCTGAAGTAGATTTAGTTTTCCCCGCGGGCATTGGTAATACAGGCAGATTGGACACCAAAGCTTCGCAAATTGTGGATATAAAAGCCTTTCCGCAAAACGTGGAAGTGAAATCGTTTTATAATTACAATGGTGGTCGCGAACCGTTTAGTGTAACGGTTGGCTATTCGTTCGTATTGCTAAGCAAAGAGCCGTACCGCGTGCGTTACGCCGACGACCGCATTGGGTATAGTGCCGAAAATCGCCGCATTTTTGAGAGTGGAAAAGCGTCTTCGAGTGTAAAATTCATTAACCGTTGGCGAATTGAACCTAAAGCCGAAGATGTGGAAAAGTATAAAAAAGGCGAATTGGTTCAACCACAAAATCAAATCGTATTTTATGTAGATACCGTAATGCCCGAAAAATGGCGAGGTTATGTGCGCGATGCTATCGAATCGTGGAACATGGCTTTCGAAAAAATCGGTTTTAAAAATGTGATAAAAGCCATTGATTTTCCACGAAATAAGAATTTTGACCCCGATGATATTCGCAATAACTGCTTCCGCTATGTAACTTCGGCTGATGCCAATGCGCAAGGTCCGCAGTGGATTGATCCGCGCAGTGGCGAAATTATTCAGGGCGATATTATGTGGTGGCACAATGTGATAGAGTTGTTGCAAACATGGCGCTTTGTGCAAACTGCTGCTGCCGACCCCGAAGCACGCAAAAAGGAGCTTCCTGATGCCATTTTGGGTGATGCCATTCGCTATGCCATTGCCCATGAAATGGGTCATGTGCTTGGTTTGCAGCACAATATGCGCGCTTCGTATGCCATACCGACCGATTCGCTTCGTTCTGCTAAATTCACACAAAAATATGGCACCACAGCCAGCATTATGGATTACTCGCGCAATAATTATGTAGCTCAGCCGGGAGATAAGGAAAAAGGCGTAGCACTAACACCACCACACTTGGGTTTGCACGATTATTTTTCCATTCAATGGGGTTATCAGCCCATTTTCGAAGCCAAAACACCCGAAGATGAATTACCAACGCTTAATAAATGGTTTTTAGAAAAACGTAATGACCCGTTTTATATTTATGGCGGAACGGCGGTGTCAGCAGTTGTTCCCGATCCTTCGGCACAGTCGGATGCGCTTGGAAACGATTTGATTAAATCGGCGCAATACGGCATTGCAAATATTAAACTCACGACCAAAAATTTAGTGAAGTGGACTATGAGCGAAGGCGATAATCTGGATTTATTGCAAAAGCGCTGGGAAGGATTAACCAAATTGTATTTCCGCATTTCGAACCTTACACTATCGTATCTGGGTGGTGCCTACGAATTTAAAGGCGTATATGGTCAATATCCCACCAACTTTATTCCGGTAGAAAGTGCTAAACAAAAAGATGCTATTCGTTTTATTATCAGCGAAATGACAAATTGCGAATGGATGAATAATCGCGAAATTGTTCAACTCACCGGAACAACGACCGACGAAATTACCAAATGGCAATCGGGAGTAGTTGGAAACATGTTGGGCAATTTTATTCTTTCGCGCATTGTAGCAAATCAGGCACTTTACGCCCAAAATGCATATACACTTAACGAATATCTCAATGATGTGGATGTTCAAATATGGAATCAAACTGCCAAAAGTAAACTGACAAATTACGACAGACATATTCAACTAGCGTATATCGACAAACTTTGCGGATTGGTAGAACCACTTTTTAGTACCAGCTCAAAGGGCGAACCTCGTCAGGCAAACGAAACCGTTTGGGCGTCGGTGGCTGCTGCGCAATTGGTGGCTACCCGAGTGCGAGCTACACAACTCACTTCGTCGCAGCCTCAAAATGCAGGACATTACAAGCTGATAATTAATAGAATAGATAAAGTTATAAAATAATAGATTGAGAAAATAAGAAATTAAGAAAATGAGAAAATTTATGAATTTGAAATATTGGGTGATTATAGCCCTGGCAGTATGCATTTTACCGCAACAACTTCGTGCCGATGAAGGTATGTGGCTTACTTCTACCATCGAACAGAATATTAAACAAATGAAAAAGGCAGGTTTAAAACTCTCTGCCGAAGATATTTATAGTATTAACAAAACCTGTTTAAAAGATGCTGTGGTAGGCTTAACTACCGAAGATTATCCTTTCGATAGCTTTTGTACTGGCAGTTTTGTGTCGAACAAAGGGCTGATTCTCACCAATTATCACCCCATTATTCGCTACCTGGAATCTTTTTCGCGCGCCGACCGAGATTTTCTGAAATTTGGTTATTGGTCGACAAAACCGGACGAAGAAACTAATTGTCGTGGTTTGCAGGTTATCCAGTTAGTAAAAATGATTGATGTAACAGCGGAAGTTAAGGCCAATACCGATTCGCTTTCGGGGACCGAAGACGATGCGCAAATCAATAAAAATGCTGTCAAAATTGTAAATAAATATACAAAAGACACTAAAACCGATGGGCGAATCACTTCGTTTATGGGTGGAAATCAGTATATTTTGAGTATTTATAAGATTTACAAAGATGTACGCATGGTGGCTGCACCTCCAATGATTCTGGGTAAATTTGCGGGCGATGCCGACAACTGGACCTGGCCACGCCACACTTCCGATTTTGCATTTTTGCGCGTTTATGTCGATAAAAATAATGAGCCTGCCACTTATAAAAAAGAGAATATAGCTTTGCAAAACAATCCTTTCCTGAAAATCTCAATTGGCGGTGTAAAAGAAAATGATTTTGCAATGGTTTTGGGTTATCCTGCACGTACAAAATTGTATATTCCATCGTTTGCTGTCGATTTTATGGAGAATGTTGAACTACCCGCCCGCACCAAAATTCGTGGCGAAAAGTTGCGCTTAATTAATCAAACCATCGATGCCAATCCGGAAGTGAAATTTCGCTATACGGCCCGTGTAAATAGCATTGCTAATAATTATTTGCGCTGGCGAGGTGAGTTGGACGGACTTAAATCGATGCAATTGTCCAATCAGAAAAAAGCAGAAGAAAAAGAACTGACTGACTGGATTAATGCCGATGAAAGCCGAAAGGTAAAGTATGGCAATATTATGGAAGATCAAAGCAAAGTGTACGACGAACTGATACCTTACAAGGTAGTAGATATTTACTTTAACGAGGCTGGAATAAGTGGTGCAGATGTGGTGCCTTTTGCCGGAAAATTTGAAAAAATGGTGCAAATGTTTGGACGTAAAAAAATAAACGAGAAGGCTATTCAGGGTGAAGTTGATCGTTTACTGCCGGTTGCTGATATGTTTTTCAAAGACTGGAATTATGATCTCGACCGTCAGATGTATCGCGACATGTTTTATTTATATTACCAGAATGTGGATCAAAAGTTTATTTCGCAAGCCATGATTGATGCCCTGAAACAGTTTGATGGTGATGTGGATAAATACTCGGAATTTGCGTTTAAAAACTCGATACTAACCGATTCGGTGCGTCTGAAAGCTTTTCTGGCAAAAGTGGATACAAACACGCTGAAAACATTAACTACGGATCCCATTTATAAATTAGCCATTAGTTATTACAAAGTATATACCGATAGGGCGATGAACCAAATGAAAAAGCTACAGGCCAAACAGTCTGACTTATATTCACTTTACATGCTGGCCTTCTACGAAAAAAATGCTGACAAGCAACTTCCACCCGATGCCAATCGTACACAACGACTGAGTTATGGTAAAGTGCAAGGATGTGCTCCTGCCGATGGTATGCAGTATAATTATTTTACAACCATTGATGGGCTTTTTGAAAAAAATCGTCGCAATGCAGGTAATCCTGTTTATCTTATCCCGAAGAAAATGAGAGAATTATATGCAAATAAGGATTTTGGAAAATACAGTTCGAATGGTACGTTGCCAGTGAATTTTATGACTAATTGCCAGACATCGAGTGGTAATTCGGGCAGTCCGGTTCTCAACGCCAAAGGAAATTTAATTGGTCTTAATTTTGACAGAATTGCAGAAGGAGTTGCTTCCGATTATAAATACCAGGCAGATTTAAGCCGAAGCATAGCGGTGGATATGCGTTATATTTTGTTTATATTAGAAAAATATTCTCCATCAAAAGAGCTTGTAAATGAAATGAGTATCGTTAAATAAACATTAAGTCCTGCAAATCATTTCGATGATATGCAGGACTTTAAGTTTTGTAAGATTCTGATTAGCTGAAAGGTGTTTAATCAGGATTTTTTGTTTTTTTAGGCATACGTCCAGCCTTTTTCAATGCCTGATCGAGTAAATACTGAATTTGTCCATTGGTACTGCGAAAATCATCTGCAGCCCATTTTTCAAGTGCATCCATAGTATCAGCATCAATGCGCAAGATAAAGCTTTTATTTTTTGTTTCCTTTGCCAAAACTATTTAAAAATTTGGGAAATGAGTGAATTTTTATAATTAACTATTAGTGAGTGCTTTAGATTGTATAAAATGAGATTTTTAATGTATTATAAATAAAAATCTTTATTTAAATTCTAAAGAAGCACTTTTTTAAAATAAAACATCAATTTATATTTCAATAAAAAAAACTAAATATTCCCCCTTTAGGGGGTTAGGGGGCTTATATTTTACTTTTATTGATGTAAAGTTCCTGCATTTAAAATAGGTTGAGCACCTTCTTCGCTACATAATACTACGAGCAAATTGCTAACCATAGCCGCTTTTTTGTCTTCATCCAAATCTACAATTTCTTCGTCAGCCAGTTTTTTCAAAGCCATTTTAACCATACCCACAGCACCATCAACTATTTTTTCGCGAGCGGCAATTATGGCATCAGCTTGCTGACGACGAAGCATAACTGCTGCAATTTCGGGTGCATAAGCCAAATAATTGATTCGTGCCTCTACCACTTCAATTCCGGCAATAATAAGTCGTTCATTTATCTGATTTTCAAGTATATTGTTTACTTCCTCTCCACCTGAACGCAAAGTTAACTCTGCTTCTTTTGCCGTTCCTGTATGATCATAAGCATACATACCGGCCACATGCCGCAATGCTGAATCAGATTGAATTTTTACGAAATGTTCATAAGCTTTCATCTTTTGACCCACATTATCAATTGTTGGACTTCCGGGAACTGTGGTGGTCATTGAAGCATTGTCAATGTCGAACGACGCTTTATAAGTATCAGCTACCCTCCATACTACAACTAAACCAATCATTATAGGATTTCCGGTTTTATCATTGACTTTAATTGGCTCAGCATCAAGATTTCTGGCACGTAACGTTAGTTTCTTTTTTGTGTAAAAAGGATTAACCCAAAAAAATCCATTCTCTTTTACGGTGCCCTCGTACTCGCCAAAGAAAATCATTACACGTGCTTCGTTCGGCTCTATTTGCATAAAACCTCCCCAAAAAATAAAATTTAAAAGTAGCAATACAATTTCTGTAATTATCAATATGGGGGTTAATGTTGATGATAAATCGGCATTAACTGTCCATATAAACATGACAACTATCCCAATTAAAAAGAGTAAATTGAGAATTAGCATTAATATGCCATTAATTTTTACTCCACTAAAAATTTCTTCTTTTGTTTTCATTTGATTATTCTATTTGATGTTAATAATTTAGGAGTAGGCAAATAATTAAAGATATAACATCTTGATTTTATTATTACTTACTCTGGTTTAAATAAATTATAATGATACTATTTTAATATCACAAAGATTCAATAAAATATTTCATATTACCAAACATTTTTGCAATTATTTTTCAAAATTTTCAAAATATTTTCTGTTAGTTGTAAAATAGGCTCAAAGTTGATTCATAACATCTCTAAAATTACAGTTTACAAACTATACTTGAGGAGTTAACTTTCCCGAGTAATTAACATATATAATCTCCATTTTTTTATAAATAGAAAAAACTGTAACTTTGTTGTCTAAAACTAAAACTAATGTTTTCATTTACAATACAACAAAATAAACTTATTTTTTCTGCGATAGCAATTTTTCTGATGTTCAACATATCGTGTAAACCTGAAATTGAAGAATTAAAAACGGATTCAAGTTACATAAATGAAGTGTTTGATTATGTTTATGCTCCCGGGCAACATGCTAATATGGCTAAAAAAACCGATGGAGATTTATTTGCAGGCAATCCTTTTGATAATTTGGATTTTGTGTATTTAGGTGGATTTGGCGGGTATATCATTGCAGGTTTCGATCACAATATTTCAAATCGCGAAGGAGCTGATTTTGAAGTGTTTGCTTTAAAAGGAGCTTCGCCCGAACCTGCTGTAGTATATGTTATGCCCGATAATAATACAGATGGTAAACCCAATGATATCTGGTACGAATTAAAAGGAAATCAGCACGAAAATTCAATAAGAAATTACTGGGTAAAATATTATAAACCTGCTAATCAAGCATCTAATATTAGTTGGCTTGATAGTGATGGAAAACGAGGTGAGTTAGTTTCGGGCTATGGAGGAAGTAATTCATTTGCTTGGTGGTGGAGCGCAACTTTAACCGATAGCATCACTTTAAAGGGAACACGTTTGCCCGATGCCTATACAAATGAAGCGGTAAACGGCAACCAATTGTGGTCAGTGCCAACCGATAGATTTACATGGGGTTACGCTGAAAATAATTATGGAACTGATTATGATTTAACTCGCGGATCGAACAAATTGGATATTTCAAATGCCATAGATTCAGTAGGTAACACAATATATTTACCCAATATCCGCTTTATAAAAATACAAACAGCTGTTTTTCAACAAGCCGGATGGACCAATGAAGTATCGGCCGAGATAAGAGGAGCCAAAGAAATAAAATAAAAATACAAAAAAATGATAGATTACTCAAAAATACCTTCACCTTGCTACGTGATTGATGAAACAGAATTTCGGAAAAATCTGGAATTGATAAAATCGGTAAAAGACAGAGCAGGAGTAGAAATTATACTCGCATTCAAGGCTTTTGCCATGTGGAGTGTTTTTCCTATTGTGCGTGAATACATTCCATTTTCAACCGCCAGTTCACTATCCGAAGCACGCTTGGCATACGAAGAAATGGGCAGCTTGGCACATACTTATGGCCCGGCTTATACCGATAAGGAATTTCCTGAAATAGTGAAATGCAGTAGCCACATTACATTCAACTCTTTAACTCAATTTGAACGCCTTTATCCTCAAACTCAGTTTTTCAATGTTTCATGTGGTTTACGCATAAACCCTGAATTTTCGGATGTAGAAACCGATTTGTACAATCCCTGTGCCCCGGGTTCGCGATTAGGAATTGTAGCTGAAATCTTAAGCGATAAATTGCCTGATGGCATTGAAGGTCTTCATTTTCACACACTTTGCGAATCGAATTCTTTTGATTTGGAGCGGACTCTTCAGGTTGTTGAAGAAAAATTCGGTCGGTTTTTTGGTCAGATTAAATGGTTGAATATGGGTGGTGGACATTTGATGACCAAAGAAGGTTATGACATTGATCATCTGATAAAATTATTGCAAAATTTTAAAGCTAAATATCCTCATTTACAACTAATTCTTGAGCCCGGAAGCGCATTTGCTTGGAGAACAGGGGTTTTGGTTTCATCTGTAATTGATATTGTAGAAAACAAAGGGATAAAAACAGCCATGCTCGATGTTTCATTTTCGTGCCACATGCCCGATTGCCTTGAAATGCCTTACAAACCTGCAATAATTGGAGCAAGTGATGTTAAAGACGGTAAACCAACATACAGGATGGGTGGCAATAGTTGTTTGTCGGGCGATTTTTTTGGTTCCTGGTCATTTGATGAAGAACTTAATATTGGTGATAAAATAGTTTTCGATGATATGATACATTATACCATGGTGAAAACCACTATGTTCAATGGCGTTTCGCACCCAAGTATTGGCATTTGGACTCAAGATCAAAAATTTAAATTGATACGTGAATTTGGTTACGAGGACTATAAAAACAGAATGTCTTAAATAAATTAAGGAACGATTTTTGAGTGAACAACTCCTAAAAAGTAAGTATTACATGGATTTTAGCCATTTATTTAAATATTGCCCGCAATGTGGTTCTGAAACGTTTGTAAAAAACAATGAAAAATCGAAACGTTGTGAGAATTGCGATTTTGTATTTTACATGAACGCTTCGGCGGCAGTAGCAGCATTTATTCAAAACGAAAACAATGATTTATTGGTTTGTATCAGAGCCAAAGAGCCTGCTAAAGGCACTTGGGATTTGGCCGGAGGTTTTGTAGATGCGAATGAAACAGCCGAAGAAGCAATGAAACGTGAAATAAATGAAGAGTTGAAAGTTGAAGCTTTAGAAACTAAATATTTGTTCTCGCTCCCTAACGAATACGAATATAGCGGTTTGACTATCCCAACTTTAGATATGTTTTTTACTTGTAAATTAACACAATACAAGCATCTAGTTCCATCGGATGATGTAGAATCGTACTTTTTTATACCATTGAATGAAATAAATCCGGAAAATTTTGGTTTAAAATCTATCAAAAAAGCAGTACAATTTTTTATTAATCAAAAACAAGATTAATTTATTCTAATAATTCTACTTTACCAAATTAATATTGAGAATAAAACCACAATAAAATGTAAGTTAATTGAACCACAAAAGGCCACAAAAGTTAACAGAAGAATTATTCTTCTATATTGAAAATTCTCTTTTGCAAGCTGTTAAAATAATTTTTCTATCTTATGTGTTTCTTAGGTGTTCTTTTGTGCCTGCCTGCGGTAGACAGGGTTTAATCTTTTTAATTTGGTAAAGTAGTAATAATAAAATTTTGAAAATCATAAATTTACAATATAGTATGTATAAATATCGTTTATAATTAATTTAAGAAATATAATCACTATTGAGATGAGAAAAAATATTATAATCGGAATGCTGATTTGGCTATTTTTTTTGCCAATAACAGCACAGCAAACCACAATTTTTACCAATCCCGACTTACTTTTTAATCAGGGAAAAGAACTTTTTAACCAGCGTAAATTTGCTGCATCATACCGCAGTTTTGAGAATTTTCTGAAATCGACCGATAAAATGCAAGCCGGACAAATTCAGGAGGCTGAGTATTATATGGCCGCAAATGCTTATGAATTGCGGCAAACAGATGCCGCAAAACAATTGCAAAATTACTTACTTAAACACCCATATACCCCGTTTTTTGATAAAACTCAATTGATGTTGGGGATGCTGGAGTATGAAAACAAAAAATATGCTCAAGCATTATCGTACTTTAATAAGTTGAACGACAAAAGATTAGGCTCGCGAGAGCGCATCGATTTTATGTTTTGCAAAGGATATGCCTGTTTGGAAACTAAAAACTACAAACAAGCTTTAGTTATTTTTAAAGAATTAAAATCAATGAAGACCCGGTATGATTTATCGGCTAGCTATTATTATGCCTATTCTGAATATACTTTGGGCAACCATGCCGCAGCATTGCCAGAGTTCCTTAAAATAGAAGACAATCCGAAATATAAAAACATTGTACCCTATTATATTATTCAAATTTATTATGCTCAAAAGGAATTTGATAAATTGTACGAAAGAGCCGATTTACTTTTAAAGAACAACCCCAATAACCCCAACAATGGTGAAATTTACAGGATAATGGGCGAAATTGCATACAGTAAAAAAGATTATACCAAAGCAATCACTTATTTTTCTGATTATGAGAAAATTACGCCTCAGGTTTTACGCAATGATATGTACTTATTTGGCTTATCTTATTTCCAAATCAAAGATTACCAAAACACGATAAAGTATTTATCGAAAACAACAACCCTTAAAGATGAAATGACAGAAAATGCCTATTTGCATTTAGGTATTTCAAATATTAAAATTAATGATAAAACCAATGCACGTCTTGCTTTTGAAGCTGCATTACAATCAAATTTCAACAAAACTGTTCGCGAAGAAGCACTGTACAACTATGCTTTAAGTACTTACGAAACCACTTCGGCTTTCGGTGAGTCCATTTCGGCTTTTGAACAATTTTTTAAGGAGTTTCCAAATTCAAAATACATTGATACTGCATCGGAGTATCTGGCAACTGTTTATATGACTTCAAAAAATTATGAAGCGGCATATAAGTCAATAAAAAATATCAAAAATCCCAATGCCAAATTAATCGAAACGAAAGAATATCTATTATATCAAATTGGTACAGAAGCATTTACTCAAAACAATTTTAGAAAAGCAATCGATTATTTTTCACTTAGCTTACAAAGTTCAACCATAGGTAAGTATTCAGCTGAAAGTCTGTTTTGGCGTTCGGAAAGTTATTTTAGAATTGGAGAAAACGACAAAAGTATAACTGATTTGAATGCATTTTTCAGAAATGGAAATTCCAGAACCAGTGTGAATTATCGAATTGCCAACTATTCATTGGCTTATGCATATTTTACTAAAAAGAATTATCCTGAAGCTTTAAATTGGTTTGTGAAATATACCGATATTGAAAAAAATAATCTGGCTACAACTTATTCTGATGCTTTGAACAGAATTGGTGATTGCTATTTCAATAACAGAAACTTTTCGCAAGCTGAAGCCTATTACACAAAAGCTGCAAATTATAGCCCCAATACAGGTGATTATGCCATTTTTCAGAGTGCTTATGTTGCCGGATTGCAAAAAAATTATTCAACAAAAATTTCGCTTTTAGAAAATTTAATCTCAAAATACCCTAATTCAGAGTATATTGACGATGCCTTATACGAAATTGGACGTGCTTACATTATGATAGATAATGATAGTAGAGCCATTTCAACTTTTCAAAAATTAGTTACTTTGCAACCTAACAGTGCCATGTCAAGAAAAGCTTCGCTGGAAATTGGAATGATTTATTTTAATCAAAATAATTACGAGCAAGCCATTGATGCCTATAAAAAAGTAATTTCAAACTATTCGGGATCCGAAGAAGCTTACACTGCTCTCGAAAGTCTTGAGTCGGTTTATATAGAGAAAAATGATGTTCAAGCATATTTGGCTTATACAAAATCCCTGGGCATGAAATTAAACAACAATACGGTTAACCGCGAAGATTCAATTTCATACATTGCTGCCGAAAAACAGTATATGAATGGCAATTATAAACAAGCAATCACGGGTCTTAAATCATATTTGAATAATTATTGTCCGGGAGGCCGATATTGTACTAATGCTCAATACTTTGTGGCTGATAGTTATTATCGCACCAACGATAAAGCTAATGCCCTTACTGCATACAAAGCATTATTGCAAATTACAGGGAATCAATTTATACAGGAAGCAGCAACTCGTTGTGCTGAAATAACTTACGACAATAAAGACTATGCCTCGTCATTACAATACTTCAAACAATTGCAAAATCTGGCACAAACTACCGAAAATAAAAATGTGGCACGTTTAGGAATACTTCGTTGTAGTTATTTTCTGAATGATAATGACAACACCATTGCTATAGCCAACGAAATATTGAATGACACACGTTCGAGCACAGAACTAAAAGCTGAAGCAAGATATAACAGGGCCAAAGCATACATAGCCCAAAACAATTTATCACTAGCAGTACCCGACCTAACATCATTAGCAGCTGATACACGCACTGTAAATGGAGCTGAATCAAAATACTTGCTAGCTAAAGTATATTTTGATCAAAACAAATTGAGTAATGCTGAAACAGAAGTGCTTGATTTTGCTAAGAAAAACACGCCACATCAGTTTTGGTTAGCTCGTAGTTTTGTATTATTGAGTGATATTTATATTATTCAAAACAATGATTTTCAGGCCAAACAATACTTATTGAGTTTGCAGAAAAACTACAAAGGTACTGACGAAATTCAAGGTATGATTTCGGAAAGATTAGAGGCAATAAATAAACGCGAAAACCAAAAAGTTATCAACCGATAAGTGAAAAATTTAAAATTGAAACTAAAATGAGAAATTCAAAATATATATTGATTATCGCCTTGTTTTCATCATGCTATCTGAAATCACAAACTGTGGATCAGAATCTTACGGTAGAGCGCGAATATAAACCAACCATCCAGGATGCCGGAAAAATAACGTCAATTCCTGAAATTATTGAACTGAATATTGAAAATAAACCGGCAAAATATACAGATTTCAATTTACCCTTATCAGTAGGGCAAAACATCTATAATTTATCGCCGGCAGAACTCGAACGCGAAAAAAGACGTATTTCAAATGGTGCTTTTATCCGCTTAGGAGCAGGAAATTATATGAATACAGTTGCCGACTTTGCTTTACCAATTATAAATAAACCAAAAACAAAACTCGATCTCAAGTTAAACCACACCGGCACTTTCGATTCCGAAAAAACAAGATCGTACACAAGCACTGCTTTAATGTTCGATCAATACTTAAAATCTTTGGATATTTATGCCGGTATGGGTTTAAGTCATGAGTATTTCAAATTTTATGGTAAAAGCTATGATAAAAATGGTTTAGTGATTAATATTGATACTCTTGCACAAAATTTTGGAGCATCGATGTACGAAGAAAAAAACTTTGTACGCGTGAACAGAACAGCAAACAAAATGAGCCTGAATGAAATTTCAAATATTCCGGACAATGATGTTTTTTGGAGATACAATGCTTATGTAGGTATCAGGTCCTTACCTAATGAGCTTAAAAATAAATACTTAGGCGAGTTTGAATATAAAACCTTTGACTCACGAATTGGGTTAACAGAAAATATTTTTCACACAAAATTTGATTTTAATAAATTATTGGAAAAAAACAGAGTTGGAATACATGTAAATTTACAAAATATGATTTATAAATCAGATGTAGCCAATGCAGTTATCAACGCCTGGGATTCGTATGCAGTATTTGATATAAATCCTTATTACAGTATAGAAAGAACCAATTTTGATGTCCGTTTGGGGATAAAATCAAGTTTCTCGTTTATGCATGGCCGACCTTTTAATCCTTCGCCCGATATACATGCCGAATGGAAAATTGCCCCGAAAGTAATTTCAATTTATGGTGGAATTGGCGGTGCCTATAATGTTAATACACTCGACTTAATGTTTACCGAAAACAGGTTTCTATTCTCCGATTTACGCGTAAAAGATACTTATACTCCGGTAAGTGCGTATTTTGGATTTAAATTGAAGCCCATTTATAATCTTTTATTGGATGCTTATGTTAATTATCAATATATCGACAATCAGTATTTCTTTATAAATAAGGACTTTGCATCAGTTACCGCTCCAAACGACTCTATAATTTATACCAATCGTTTTAATGCAATATACAGCAGAGCAAGCTTAGTTAAAGTGGGCGCTAGGGTAAATTATAATATTCGAAATAGATTAAATGTTGAATTAAAAGGAGCTTACAATGGTTGGAAAGTATTTGATACTGAATTAGCTTGGAACAAACCCAAATACGAAGCTGACTTATCTGCAGATTTGCGATTGAATAGAAATTTGGTTTTAACTACAAATGTCTTTTTTGAAAGTGAAAGATTTGCAAAATTTGGCAACGTGAATGAGAGAATGAGTCCGAAAATTGATGTTAATTTAGGCGCATCCTACTCCTATTTAGATTGGTTAACCTTCTATGCCAAAGCCAATAACCTATTGAATAAAAAGTATCAAAACTTTTATGGTTATGAGGTTCAGGGATTAAATGTTTTGGTTGGTGCCTCTGTATCATTTTAAATTTTGAATTTACTTACCTAAAATGCTGGCAGATAAATACTGTCAGCTTTTTTTATTTTTATCTGAAAACTTCAATTCAATTATCAGAATAATTTTAAAATTCATATCTTTGCATTGCTTAAAATTAAAAAAATATGATGAATAACTATACTATTGACCAAATAAATTTAATTTGTAGAAACACGCTCATGGAACATTTGGCAATTGAATTTATTGATATTGCAAATGGGGTGGTTATTGCAAAAATGCCTGTTGACCATCGAACCTTTCAACCTATGAAACGTTTACACGGAGGAGCTTCGATGGCTTTGGCCGAATCGGTTGGAAGTGTAGGTTCTGTACTATTGGTCGATATAAAAAAGTATCATGTGCTTGGGGTAGAGATAAATGGCAGTCATGTTGCCACAACTACCGAATGCGAAGTTTTTGGTATCGGAAAAATAATTTACAAGGGAAAAACCTCACATGTTTGGGAAATCCGTATCGAAGACAAAAACGGTAAACTTATCTCACTTTGCCGCTTAACCAATCGAATTATTCCTATTAAGTCAGAAAAATAAGAAAATGGCATTTGATAAACTTTTATACCAATCACTAAGTAAACTTCAAAAAGTTTGTCTGACACAAAACATACCGTTTGTGTCCTATCGTTTACCGCTCAATCGTGAAATTTTCACCCTTGTTCAGCATCATTCCATGCCCGAAAAACTCGAATCCTTGGATGGGTTGCATGGCAGAACAGGATTTGTTGTAGCACCATTTATTGATTCGGGGGAACATGCCACTTTTTTTTTGGAACCGGATTGTGTGTTTTTTTCAAATGATATTGCTGATATTTACATTGAAAAATTAGAGGCAAATAATCGATTTATCGGACTTAAAAAAAACACAAACACCTTACATACAACAATTTCGGATGAGTTTATAGACTCTGTAAACAAAGCCATATTTGACATTAAAGCTACTGAATATCAAAAGCTTGTATTATCAAAAGTTCGCGTTGAGCAATTACCCAACGGTTTTCAGCCGGAGGATTTTTTCCTAAAACTCTGTCAAAAATACCCGCACGCTTTTGTGTACATGATGCAACTGCCAGAGGTAGGTTGCTGGATAGGTGCTACGCCCGAACCTTTGATTACAATAGAAAATGGTAGCGTAAAAACCGTTTCGTTGGCTGGAACGCAAATTGCCACAGATGCCGATACTGAATCATACCGTTGGAGTAGTAAAGAAATTGATGAGCAGGATATTGTAACAAAATATGTAGAGCAAACACTTCGTTCGTTACAAATTTCAAATATCTCAAAAACAGGACCTGAAAACTACCAAGCTGCCAATCTTATTCATTTGAAAACGGCATTCGAGTTTCCACAAACTGAATTAAAAAATCGGTTTAGCGACATTTTAAGAGCCCTCCACCCTACTCCATCGGTGGGCGGATTACCCAAAGCCGAAGCGCTTAATTTTATAATCAAAAACGAACTACACGACCGGGCTTATTACACCGGTTTTTTAGGACCAATAAATATAAGCGAAAAAAGTGCTATTTTTGTAAACTTACGTTGTTTACAGTTGTTTGAAAATAACTTTGTGCTATATAGCGGAGCAGGAATTACATCAACTTCTGTAGCCGAAAAAGAATGGGAAGAAACAGAGAATAAAATGCAGACTATGATGAATGTGATGAGAAGTCCAAACACGTAATGGGAATTGCTGAACGAAAATCGTAAATGGTAAATAAAATAAATGGTAAATAAAGTAAATCATTTCCGACAAGGAATAAAAAATATACCTGAAATTTGCGCTCAACATGGTGTAAGTAAGGTAATTATTGCGCCAGGCTCCCGCAATGCACCGCTGATTTTTGCTTTTACGGCTCAAGCTAATATGGAATGCTTAAGCATTACCGACGAACGATCGGCGGCGTATTTTGCATTGGGTATTGCGCAACAAAGTGGCAAAGCAGTGGCACTTGTTTGCACTTCTGGAACGGCTGTGCTTAACTTTGCCCCGGCAATTGCCGAAGCATATTATCAAAATTTGCCTTTGTTCGTTTTTACTGCCGACCGTCCAGCCGAGATGATAGATCAGGCTGATGGACAAACACTTCGCCAAGCCAATATTTTTGCCAATTACATAAAAGCAAGTTTCGATTTACCAGTTGAAACGCTAGTGGATGCTGACTTAAATTTCTGCGACCGACAAGTTTCGCAAGCCATTGATACTGCTGTGACTTATCCACAAGGTCCGGTGCAAATTAATGTTCCATTTCGCGAACCCATTTATACCGCATTGCCCGATTCACATTCGAATCCAAAAATAATTAAAACTCTTTCGGCAAAACAAGTTTTAGACAACGAAAGCCTAAAAATACTTCAACAAAATTGGTTAAAACACAAACGAAAATTGGTAGTTTTTGGCGTTTTTCCAAAAAATGATTGTTTAAAAGAATTGGCTCAACAGCTTGCCAATGAACCGGATGTAGTTGTTATAGCAGAAAACTTGTCGAATATAGCGGGAGAGAAAATTATTACGCAACCTGAATCACTGTTTTCGAGAATTAATCGGGAGGATAGAATTCCGATTCTGTCCAATTATCAAAACGACACAGTTGGAACTCTGTCATCCCTTGACGAATTCGCTCCTGATTTGTTGATTACCATTGGGCATTCTGTTATTTGTAAACAATTAAAAATATATCTTCGCAGCCATCAACCAACCGAACAATGGCAACTGGAATCATCAATGCCATATGTAGATACCTACAAAAGTCTGACAACAATAATTCCGGGCTTTGCAACAGAATCAGTCGGCAAAATGCCTTTTGGAAAAACCGAAAGCAGCTATTCTGAAATATTTGCAACTGAATTTCAAAACGTAAAAATCTTGCATTCGAGCTATTTAAACTCCACCTTTAGGGGGTTAGGGGGGCAGGTCTTGGATTTGGATGTTGTTGCTCTTTTACTCGAACAATTATCCTCCAACACTACTTTACATTTGGCCAATAGTACATCAGTACGCTGGACACAACTTTTCCCTGCCCGTACTGACCTGACTTATATTTGCAATCGTGGCACTTCAGGCATAGATGGAAGCACTTCAACCGCAGCAGGTTATGCTTATGCCTCAAAGCTCCCAACGGTTTTTCTGACGGGTGACGTTTCATTTATTTACGACTCCAACGGCCTTTGGAACAATTA
>CAMBSB010000094.1 GCA_945870155.1 Paludibacter jiangxiensis
ATATAAATTTTAAAAAGTTAGTAAACAGTATGTTAAATCATTATGAAACCGTTTTCATTTTAACTCCCGTTTTGTCTGATGTACAGATGAAGGAAGCGGTAGAAAAGTTTAAATCCATTTTAACAGAAAATGGTGCGACTATAACCAATGAGGAAAACTGGGGACTACGTAAATTAGCGTATCCAATCCAGAAAAAATCAACAGGTTTTTATTCGTTGTTACAGTTTGATGCCGAGTCAACAGTAGTTGCAGCTTTGGAAACACAATTCCGCCGCGATGAACGTGTATTACGTTTCTTATCATTCCGTTTGGATAAATATGCTTACGAGTATGCCGAAAAAAGAAAGAATGTTAAATCTAAAGAAGTAAAGGAGAACTAAAAAATGGCAGCAAACAACGGAGATATCAGATACTTGACTCCACCATCAGTTGATATTAAAAAGAAGAAATATTGTCGCTTCAAAAAAAGCGGTATTCGTTTTATCGACTACAAAGATCCTGAATTTTTGAAAAAATTCTTGAACGAACAAGGAAAAATCCTTCCTCGTCGCCTTACAGGCACTTCGTTGAAATTTCAACGTAAAGTAGCCCAAGCAGTTAAAAGAGCTCGCCACATAGCGTTGCTTCCTTATGTAACCGATATGATGAAATAATAAAGAAGGAGGAAAAAGTATGGAAATTATATTAAAAGACGATGTAATCAACTTAGGTTACAAAGGTGATATTGTTAAAGTTAAAGATGGTTACGGTCGTAACTTCCTTATACCAACTAAAAAAGCTATTTTGGCTACAGAATCAGCAAAAAAAATGTTGGCTGAAGATTTAAAACAAAGAGCTCATAAACTTGAACGAATCAAAAACGAAGCAATAGAATTGGCTGATAAAGTGAAAGACATTACTTTAAAAGTGGGTGCCAAAACAAGTACTACAGGTAAAATATTTGGTGCTGTTGGTCCAATTCAAATTGCTGATGCTTTTGAAAAAGCTGGTTTCGCAGTTGACCGTAAAGTAATTATTCTTAAAGATCCGGTTAAAGAAATTGGTTCATACAAAGCTACACTTAAACTTCACAAAGAAGTAACTGTTGAAGTTGCTTTCGAAGTTGTAGGAGAATAATTATAAACAAAATTTATAAAAAACCCGATATCTGTTAAAGTTATCGGGTTTTTTTATTGGATATAATTTGTACTATTTTTGATTTAAATGTTTGTCTGTTAACTTTTTGTAGAAATATGCAATGGTAAATGTAGGAATAAAATCGGTAAATGGAATGGCCTCTTCCACAAAATTAATTATACTACCTAATGCGCCCACTTTACCACCAAACGAGCGATAAAAAATATAAGCCGATAAAGGTGCCCACAACATATCACCCCACTCGCCAACAAAAGGTAATAAATATGTTAACCAGCCTACAACATCCATTATAATGCAAAAAACTAAAGACGGTTTTGTTCTCATAAATTAATCTTGAAATTAATAATTCCTTTTTTTATTTTACAAACATAGTTATTATTCTCAAAAAAACCAAACATAAAATTGACAGAGTGAATTAAACATAGCTTCAAGCTGTAAATTGAGCAGTTATTTATAATGATTTTGTATTAAAATCTGAACAAATTCTCAAAACAAGCTAAAAAAAGGTGACTTGAAATATATCAAATCACCTTTGTTTTTTTTTTCATTTAAATGAAATTATTTAAACGATCCGCCCACAATATCGAGCAGCTCGTTGGTAATAGCTTGCTGTCGGGATTTGTTATACTCAAGCGAAAGGTTTTTAAGAATATCATCGGCATTTTCGGTGGCTATTTGCATTGCAATGGTACGTGCTGCATGTTCCGAAGCATTGGCATCCAATGCAGCTGCATAAATACGCAAACGCAAAACCATAGGAATCAAATTATCCATCACTGTTTTTCTGTCTGGTTCAATTATATAGTCAGTATTTGCACTTAATTTGCTGTAATTCAATTCAATAGGTAAATATGTGTCAGCTGTCAATTTCTGACTACTTTTACTGGCATAATGAAAATAAATGATTTTCACCCTGTCGATTTCATGATTTAAATACATTGTCATCAACTTATTTGCAAGTGATTCGGCTAATTCAAAAGTTGGTGCATTGGCAAGTTCTTCATAACTACCATCAATGTTGATATTCAATTTTGAACAAGCTTGAGCAACTTTTTTGCCTACAGGAAACACAACAATATCCTCTTTTCTAAGTACTTTATGCGTATTGATTGATTGTTGCATGCGCTTAATCAAATTGGCATTATAACTACCACACAGACTTGAATTGGAAGCAAATACAACTATTGCAACTTTATTTACATCTCTAATAAGCGAAAATTCAGAAAGTTCTTCAATCTCAGCACTCAAAAAATTCGTTAAAATTTCATTCATTCCATGCTGATAAGGCAAAAAACCATTTACAGTTTTTTCGGCTTTTCGTAATTTTGCCGATGAAACCATTTTCATTGCTGAAGTAATTTTTTGAGTAGACTTAACAGACTGAATTCTTGATTTTATTTCTTTTAATGAACCCACTTTTATTGAATTATATTTTTGCGGTTTGTTTTTACTGTAAAATTGACAATCTACAATTGTCTATTAAAATTCCTGGGCAATTTTTCTTGCTAAATCTTCAATTATTCCACTTACCTCATCGTTAATAACCCCACTTTTGATAACATCAAGTACATCAGCCTGATGTTTTAACTGAAGTACAGTTAAAAATTCTTTTTGGAAATCGGGAACACTATTTAATGGCACATCGGACAACAACCCATGGGTACCACAATATAGAATGGCAACTTGCTTTTCAACCGAAAGTGGTTCGTGCAAAGACTGAACCAATAAACGTGAATTTTTTTGACCTTTATTGATTGTCATGGCAGTAACAGGATCCATATCGCCACCAAATTTGGTAAAAGCCTCTAATTCACGAAATTGTGCCTGATCAATTTTTAAAGTTCCGGCCACTTTTTTCATGGGTTTAATTTGAGCATTACCTCCTACACGCGATACAGAAATTCCAACATTTATGGCAGGACGATTACCCTGATTAAATAAGTCGGTATCCAGGAATATTTGACCATCGGTAATTGAAATCACATTGGTTGGAATATAAGCTGACACATCACCTGCTTGGGTTTCGATAACTGGTAAGGCAGTAAGCGAACCACCTCCTTTTACTCTTCCTTTTAAACTTGCTGGTAAATCGTTCATTTGCTCAGCCACTTCTTGTTGTTTAATAATTTTTGCAGCACGTTCAAGCAAGCGTGAGTGTAAATAGAAAATATCTCCCGGATATGCTTCTCTACCAGAAGGACGACGAAGAATCAATGATACTTCACGATAGGCAACTGCTTGTTTCGATAAATCATCATAAACAACCAATGCATGACGACCTGTATCGCGGAAAAACTCACCAATGGCAGCCCCAGCAAATGGAGCAAAGTATTGAAGTGCAGCCGGATCGGATGCACTTGCAGCTACAATAACAGTATATGGCATTGCTCCATATTCCTCCAATGTATTAAGAATTGAAGCAACGGTTGAGCCTTTTTGTCCAATGGCAACATAAATACAATAAACAGGATTTCCGGCTTCGTAATTTTCTTTCTGATTAATAATTGTGTCAATGGCTATACTTGTTTTTCCTGTCTGTCTATCGCCAATAATCAATTCGCGTTGACCTCTACCAATCGGAATCATAGCATCAATGGCTTTTAGTCCGGTTTGTAATGGTTCATTTACCGGTTGACGAAAAATAACTCCAGGAGCTTTACGTTCGAGAGGCATTTCTAATAACTCTCCGATTATATCTCCCTTCCCATCAAGAGCTTCGCCAAGTGGATTAATAACACGACCAAGCATTGATTCTCCAACATGAATAGATGCCACACGTTTTGTGCGTTTAACCGAATCACCTTCTTTAATATAACTTGTAGGCCCAAGTAAAACGGCACCAACATTGTCTTCTTCTAAATTCATCACAATGGCTTTAACACCATTTTCGAACTCAAGTAACTCATTGGCTTCGGCTTTTTTAAGTCCATATATACGTGCTACACCATCACTTACCTGAAGCACTGTTCCAACTTCGTCGAACTGTACTCCGGAATCAATTCCTTGTAGTTGCAACCGAAGAATTTCAGAAACTTCGCTCACCTTGATATTATCAGACATTTTTAATTTGCTATTTTAAAATTTAAATAATCAGCTGTATTATAATTAGTTTCAATTTTTACGAAACTATTCTTTTATTTTTATCTGCAAAACTCTTCCTCATTCTTCTTAATTGTGAAGAAATGCTTCCGTCCCAACGAAGGCTATCCATTTCAAAAATAAATCCACCCAAAATAGAGGGATCAATTTCTTTTTCAAGTTCAAGTCTCACATTTTTCTCGTTTTTAACCATTGTTATCAATTTCTGTTCTGTTGCAGTATCTACATCAACAGCACTTATAAGTTTAGCAGAAAAAATATTGTTTCGTTCCCTGTATAATTCAATGAATTTAAGGGCAATAAATTGCAATTGTTTTTCTCTTTTATTCTCCAGAATTAATGTCAAAAACTTATCAAACATAGGATGAACATTTCCACCCATGGCTACACGAATTGTTTCATGTTTTTGCGATTGCGATAAAATAGGATTATGAAGCATATTATTAAGCTCTTTGTATAAAGAAAAGCTTTTTAATAAAGTTTTTACTTCAAGGTAAATACTATCTGAAGCATTGCCTTCTTGTGCATAATCGATAAAAGCCAGAGCATAACGCGATGAAATTAATCCCGTATTCATATCAATTTATGATTTTGAGATATTAACTTCATCAATCAAGCGATTGATTAAATTCATTTGCTCAGATTTATTAACCAGATTACCACGAATAACTTTTTCAGCAATATCAATGGAAAGTTCAGCAACCTGACGGCGTATATCTCTAATTGCTTCTTCCTTTTCAGCAAGTATTTGTACACGGGCATCAGCTATAATTTTATCCGCTTCAATGCTAGCTTTTTGTTTTGCTTCGTTAACAAGTAAAATTTTAAATTCAGCTGCTTCGTTCAATATCTTTGTATGTTCTTTGCGTGCTAAACTTAGAATATTTTCACCTTCAGCCTTTACACTATTCAATTCGAAGCGTGCTTTTTCGGCCATTAAAAGTGACTCTTCAATATAAGCTTTGCGCTCTTCTACCATTTTCAGTATGATAGGAAAACCATATTTTGTTAGAATAAAAACAACTATACCAAAAGATATAAACATCCAGAACAGCAGTCCTGAATCGGGAGTTAATAGTGACATAAACTAGTTTATAATTAACATTTAAACTTGATATTTTGCAGTTTTTTTAAACACTTTCAAAATATATTAAACGATACTTTTAGGTTTATTATAGAATAAATCCACAAACTACAATTGCAAAAAGTGCAACAGCATCGACTAAGGCGGCAGCAATAATCATATTCATACGAATATCAGAAGCAGCTTCAGGTTGACGTGCAATGCCTTCCATAGCCGAACCACCAATATTTCCAATACCTATTCCGGCGCCAATGGCTGCGAGTCCTGCACCAATTCCTGCACCTAGTTTTGCTAATCCTGCACCTGCGGCAGCTTGTAATAAAATTGTAAGTAACATAATTTATTTGTTTTTTAATAGTCCTGTATCCACAAAATTGTTTGACAAGACTGTGTTTATAATTATTTTATTGTTTTTATATTCTAATTCTTTATTATTTGGGACTTAATGGTTTATGATGAGGTTCAATTTTTGCCAATCCAATAAAAACAGCCGAAAGCATTGTGAAAATATAGGCTTGAATATAGGCTACTAATAATTCGACAAAATCAATGAAAACACTGAATACTATCGATAATGCAGTCATACCTGCATTTCCTGCTAAACCAAATTTTACCGATATAAATATCAAACAGGTTAATCCAAGTATCAGAGAATGACCTGCTAGCATATTGGCAAACAAACGCAACATTAATGCAAATGGTTTTGTAATAATTCCAACAAACTCTATAACAGGCATTAAAGGGATTGGGATCTTTAACCAAAGAGGCACATCCGGCCAAAATATTTCACGCCAATATTCTTTTGAACCTGATATATTTACAATTAAAAAGGTAACTATAGACAATACAAATGTTATAGCAATATTGCCGGTAACGTTGGCACCGCCGGGAAAAATTGGAATTAAACCCAATAAATTGTTTACAAAAATAAAAAAGAAAACAGTAAGCAAATAGGGTGCGTAAGGTTTATAGCCTTTGCCAATACATGGTTTAATTACATCATCATTGATATTCATTATTATCATTTCCATGAATGACATAAATCCGGTTTGTGTTTTATATCCATGTTTTTGGTATGATTTTGCAACTTTCATAATTAAAAAAATCACTAGAAAGCTACCGAACAAAAGTGAAAAAACATTTTTTGTAATCGAAATATCAAAAGGTTTAATTTCGGTACCGGAACTGTTTTTTTCTACTATTTTGTTTTTATATTTGCCTTCTTTGGCAATGTAAAGCCCCTCATGTACAGGATCGTGATGAAAAGCACTCGACATAAATACATGCCAACCACTTAAACTACTGTAAATTATAATGGGTAAAGGAATAGAAATGTGTCGATTATTCAAGCTTGCAATATGCCATTCGTAAGAATCTGACACATGTTCTAAAATAAATTCTCTAACGTTTAATTCTTCTATTTTTTGATTATTTTCCGAAGCATTGATGTATGTAAGAGGCAACATCAACATCAAAAAACTCAAAATTAATATCTTGGCAAATTTAATCATAAATTTAAGTTCTTAATTTGTTTTTCAAATACATAAAAAGTTAAGGTTTCAAATAACAAATAAATAAGATAATAAGTGCTTAAGTTAATAATTATTGTAGTTCTGTTTAATTTTAAAAATACCATCAAATAAACTGCAAGTGCTGCAAACAATACTATCTTCAATATTTTAAGCAACATAAATATATTGACAAGTTTTCTTGGATTTGATTTATCTATTGTGTACAAAACATATACTAGAAACAGTCCCATTAAGTAAACTGACACAGGAATTATAGGATATGCTTTATAAAGAAACTCAAAAAAATAAGTTAACATTATCCACCATATTCCCCAAGCAGAAATCAACATTGTGATAGTAAGTAAAAACACTAATTTGCTGCTTAATTCTTTCATATGTATGTTATTATTAAAAGTTAAATTCTTTTATTTGTTCAATTACAAATATAAGTAAAAATCAAAAAGTGTACAAATGAAACACTAAGATTCACATTATGCACTTATTTACAATGTAGATTCAATACAAACAATAATTTTATTTTTATTTACTTCAACAAAACCGCCGCCAATTTCCAAATTAAAAATTTTATCTTCATATTTATAAATCAATCTTCCTTTATCAAGCGCAGAAATTAATGGAGCATGATGTTCTAATATAGTGAATTCACCCAAAGTGCCGGGTAAACTTACCGAGCTAACTTCACCAGAAAAATAAATCTTTTCAGGACTGACAATATCTAATTTCATCTGTTAATAATTTTTACACTTGCCATCAAACCTAACTACTCTCCATATGGAGATGAAAGAAGAGGGAAAAAAAAGAAGTTATACAACTTTAATACTATACTGCTTTTGTTGCTTTACGGGCTTGTTGCATCAAGTTATTTCCTTTGGTCATGGCTTCATCAATAGTTCCAACATTTAAAAATGCCATTTCAGGCAATTCATCCAGTAAACCATCCAAAATCATTTTAAAGCCTTTAATAGTATCTTCGATAGGAACCATTACTCCGGGTACACCTGTAAACTGCGCAGCCATTGCAAAAGGTTGTGAAAGAAAACGTTGCACTTTGCGGGCACGATTTACTGTCATTCTATCTTCGTCCGACAATTCTTCCATACCTAAAATTGAAATTATATCTTGGAGCTCTTTGTTACGTTGCAAAATTTGTTTTACTCTTTGAGCAGTTTCATAATGTTCCTCGCCTACAACCAATGGATTTAAAATTCGTGAGCTCGACTCAAGTGGATCTACAGCCGGGAAAATGCCTAATTCGGCAATTTTACGACTTAAAACGGTAGTGGCATCAAGATGTGAGAAAGTAGTTGCCGGAGCTGGGTCGGTTAAGTCATCGGCAGGAACATAAACAGCTTGTACCGAAGTAATTGACCCATTTTTTGTTGAAGTAATTCTTTCCTGCATGCGTCCCATTTCAGTAGCTAAGGTAGGTTGATAACCAACAGCAGATGGCATACGGCCTAACAATGCAGAAACTTCAGATCCCGCCTGTGTAAAACGGAAAATATTGTCAATAAAGAACAAAATATCCCGACCACCTTCGCCTCCGCCATCACGAAATGACTCGGCAACAGTTAAACCGGACAAAGCCACAGAAGAACGTGCTCCTGGAGGTTCGTTCATTTGACCGAAAACCAGGGTAGCTTGAGATTTTTGAATTTCATCATAATCCACTTTCGATAAATCCCAGTTACCTTCATCCATGCTTTTTTTGAAATCCTCACCGTAACGAATTACACCTGATTCAATCATTTCACGCAACAAATCATTACCTTCGCGGGTACGTTCGCCCACACCGGCAAAAACAGAAAATCCACTATGTCCTTTGGCAATATTATTAATCAGTTCCATGATAAGAACCGTTTTTCCAACTCCGGCACCTCCAAACAAACCAATCTTTCCACCCTTTACATAAGGCTCTAGTAAATCAATAACTTTAATACCGGTAGAAAGTACATGCTCACTTGTTGTTAAATCTTCAAATTTGGGTGGTTCTCGATGTATAGGATATGATCCTTTTTTATCTAATGGTTTCATACCATCTATAGAATCGCCAATAACATTCATAAGTCTGCCTTTAACTTGCTCGCCAACAGGCATTGAAATCGGCTTACCAACAGCAGTTGCTTTTAATCCCCTCGACAATCCATCGGTTGAATCCATTGCCACGGTGCGTACAGTGTTTTCTCCAATATGTTGCTGTACTTCTACAATTAATTCTTTGCCATTTGGACGTTCAATGCTTATGGCTTCATAAATAGCAGGTAATTTTGAAATTGATTTTTCTTCAAAATGAAAGTAAATATCCACAACCGGGCCGATAATTTGTGAGATATGTCCTTGAAGTTCCGACATGTTAATAATATTGTTTTATTGTTGATGTGATTTATTCTTTATTACGAATTACAAAAGTAAGCATTTTATACTATAAAAAAAAATCTAAAATTATTCAATTTTCTAAAGAGAAAAAAGAAAATGAACTTTTAATGTTTACATTTCTCAAAAATTATCATCCAATAAAATTATAACTACAATTTAAAATTTAATTATCAATGATTTATTTATCAATAATTTACATCATAATGATTGTCAATAATTCGATATTAACATTTAAAAAATCACTTCATTTTATAAAAAAGTATTTTTTTATATCTAGATGTATAGTTTTAAGTTATATAAACTTTTATTTATTTGAATTGGGTAAAGTTATAATTATTACATATCTGTAATTATACTATTATTTGTTTATTACAAATTCCAGATAAAAAAAGATCAAATAAAAACGATGAATAAGTTGATTTTTTGAGTTTGATTTTTTAAATAAAAAAATAAACAGCTAAAATAAGAGCATATTTAAAAAAATCAATTATTTGGCACATTTTATGTTGTAATTTAACAAAAAAACATCTACTATGAAAAGAATCGATTATTTTAAATGTTTACTGTGTATTTTAATAATTTCCACAACTTTTTCTTGTTCAGTTCAGTCAAAAGTACGCTCACTAAAAAATTTTAGCATCAAAAAAATCGGACTCCGATATGATAGTCTTTTGTTTCTTCCCGAGAGTTCACACAAAATAGGATTGGTGGCTTTTACACAAGACAATAGAGTTTTTACTACAAGTGGATTTTTACGAGGAAATTTATATTGGAAAAATTTTATTATAAAAGCTGAAAATGCTAGATTTAGCAATGGAACACTTGAAATATACAAAACAGATGCCCATGAAAAGTTGGCGTATATACCCCTTAAAATATCCACCAAATATGAACCCGAAATAATGTTTCATGATACTATTTGGATGAATTATGAAACCGGAGTTCGCATTTTTCCAACCAAGGAATATTTAAAATCTCCAGGATCAACAATTAATTTCGGACTTGAAGTTTTGTATGACAATAATAAAACCATAAAATACAGCTCTTCAAAAACATTAAAAAAAGTTTTACCTTTGTACAATATCCTGGTAAAAGGTGGATCCTATCATGATGGTTCGTTTACAATAAGTCCTAATATATTTGAGAACCCTGATCACACACCGGGTTTTATGTTTGAACTCAAAAAAGATAGTAATATTTATGATACTTTTGATATCCGATTAAATTATATAAATATTTTCAGGGTTAATGGAAGTGGCAATAGAGGATATTGGGGTTTAAGTGGCACTTCAGGTTCAAATGGCTCAACGGGAGAACATGGACGACATGGAAACGATGGAGAATATGGGAATAATGGGAATAGCGGGCATGATATTGATGTATTTACTGATATTTATTTCGATAGTATATTGCAATATCAACTAATCAAAATACATACGGTGGATTTAAGTTTGAATCAACATAGATATTTTTTAGTCAATCCCAACGGGGGAGGATTTATACTTAATGCCAATGGCGGAGATGGTGGCGATGGAGGAAGAGGTGGTGATGGAGGAAATGGAGGAAGTGGCTATAAAGGTGCATATTATGAAGAAATAATTAAAGAAACAATTATTAAAAAGGACACGGCGGGAAAGGAATACAAAGTTGAAATTACACGAAAAATTGAACGTCAAAAACCGGGTAACAATGGCGGCAATGGTGGTTCGGGTGGATATGGAGGTGGTGGTGGTTACGGTGGCGAAGGAGGTCATGTAATTGTGTATTATACTCCGGCTATGCGAAACTATTTACAAATATTAAAAACATCAGTTGCTGGCGGAAGAGGTGGATCTGGCGGCAATGGAGGCTCTGCAGGTAAAGGAGGTGCAGGTGGACAAGGAAATCCGAATGGGCGTAATGGAAACAGTGGGATGAATGGTAGAAATGGTGAATATGGCTATGATGGCAGAAATGGCATAGTTGAATATGTAGCTGTTAGTGAGATTGATTGGTAATTTAATGATACATTGTTCAGGATAGATGATGGAAAAAAGAAAGAAAGAATGTATGACAGAGTCGGAACTTTGTCATCCCGACCCCCAACCCCCAGACCTCACCCCTGCCCTCTCCAAATGGAGAGGGAGAAAGAGGGCTATAGGACAAGGTATTAGAAATACGATACTTAAATCTTCAAGCCCGAAACTGAAACCGATATTTGACAGAGTCGGAACTCTGTAATCCCGAAACCTGACCCCCAACCCCCAAATGGGGGCTTTAAGACTAGGTCTTAGAAACACGATTCCTAAAACTTCAAATTTTCAAGTTTTCAAACTCGAAACCCGAAAACTGAAAAACCGTCTAACTTTCTCTTCTGAGTACCAGTTTTTTGGGACTTTCAGATTTGGTGTGATTTATATTCGAAGATGATTTTGAAGGTTGAGGTTTACTTACATTTCTGTCGGTAGCAGTTCTACGTTTTCCTCTTCCGGGATCAATGCCCAAGCCTTTTCCTTTTCCGGCAACTTTTGATTTTACTTTTGATTTTGGGTTGATAAATTCATAATTCTCATGGAAAGGATGTTCCTTTATTACCGGAATTTGAATGGAAATAAGTTTCTGAATATCACGTAGATATTCCACCTCATCTTCATCACAAAATGAAATGGCTTTTCCATCGAGCCCTGCCCTACCCGTTCGACCTATTCTATGGACATAAGTTTCGGGAATATTGGGAATTTCGTAATTAATAACCAAATTCAAATCATCAATATCAATACCACGTGCCGCAATATCAGTGGCAACTAAAACCCTGGTAGTTCGTTCTTTAAAATTACGCAAGGCATTTTGACGTGCATTTTGCGATTTATTTCCATGTATAGCTTCTGCCTTAATATTGGCTTTTACTAAAATACGCATAATTTTATCAGCACCATGTTTGGTACGTGTAAAAACCAAAGCAGTTGCAATCCGTTTATCCTGAAGCAAATGAATCAACAAATCTTTTTTGCTTTTAGTCTCAACAAAATACATTTCTTGCTGAATGGTTTCGGCAGTCGACGATACAGGTGTAACTTCAATTTCTTCGGGACACGTTAAAATTGTAGCTGCCAGCGAACGAATAGAATCGGGCATGGTAGCTGAAAAAAACAGGGACTGGCGCTTAGAGGGAATCAGTTTTATCAACTTTTTCACATCGTGTATAAAACCCATATCCAACATTCTATCAGCTTCATCCAATACAAAAATGCTAAGTTCGTTGAGTTTTACGTGCCCTTGATTTTGCAAATCGAGTAAACGGCCCGGTGTAGCAATTAAAATATCAACTCCAGCTTTTAAAGCGTTTACTTGTGGATTTTGATTCACACCACCAAAAACCACAGTATGACGCAAATTTAAAAAACGCCCATAGTTAGCAAAACTTTCGTCAATCTGAATAGCAAGTTCACGTGTAGGTGTAACAATCAGGGCTTTAATTTTACGGTGAGTTTTATTCCGACCCATTTCTTTTTCCAGCTGTTGCAGAATGGGAATGGCAAAAGCAGCAGTTTTACCTGTGCCGGTTTGAGCACAACCTAATAAATCACGTCCTTTAAGTATAATTGGGATTGAAATTTCCTGAATTGGAGTTGGAGTGGTATAACCTTCGTGTTTGAGAGCGTTTAAGATCGGCTCAATAAGATCTAATTTATCAAATGTCATAAAATAATACACGTATCCGTTCTTCTTCGCAAGTACTTTATATTTTTAACCTGACGGAATACGATTTTGCGCAAAGGTACTACAAATAAACGAGGCTTGAAAATAATTCACAATTATGCCCAACTATACATATTAATACACAAGACATATTTGAGTTAAAATTAATTCGTTTTTTTATCAAGCCGTGATTCATGCAACAAATTCACAGAATTATGTAATGACTTTATTTGGAAAGCTCCTCACCTTTGTAAAGTTATTTTTGAATTGAAAACTTACCAATTCAAAAAAATCAAATCAGAAATTTTACAGAAAATAAATTTACTAAAAACAAACTAAAAAAATTATTAAAATGAAAAAACTAAGTTACATCATTATTCTCAGCACAGCTTTAATAATGATAGGTTGTGCAGCATTAAATAAAACTCAGAAAGGAGCCATAATAGGAACTGTTGGTGGAGGTGCTGCAGGTGCTGTAATTGGTAGGGTTGCAAAAAATACCGGATTAGGAGCCATAATCGGTGCTGCAGTTGGTGGAGCAACAGGAGCCATTATTGGTCATCAAATGGATAAACAGGCCGAAGAAATAGAAAAAACGGTGCCAGATGCCAAAGTTGTACGTGTAGGTGAAGGTATTGTGGTTGAATTCAGTAGTAATGTACTTTTCGGATTCGACAGATCTAATCTATCCTTGGATGCCAAAACAAATCTTGACAAATTGGTTAAAATATTGGACGGCTATTCTGAAACCAATATTGAAATACAAGGTCACACTGACAGCAAAGGAAGTTTAGCTTACAACAAAACTTTATCAAAAAAACGATCTGAAACAGTATTAGATTATTTAAATATGAGAGGAATTTCCGGCAGTCGATTGTCAACTATTGGATATGGTGAAAGCATGCCTAAATATGAGAATGATACAGAAAGTGGTCGTTCTCAAAACCGAAGAGTAGAATTTTTGATTACTGCCAATGAAAAAATGAAAGCTGATGCTGAAAAGCAAGCTGTAAATTAAATATCAATAATTTCAAAAAGCATTATGTCCTTGAATTTCAAGCATATGTATCATGTCAAACAACCTAATTATAAAATTATTAAAAATGAAAACAAAACTAATTTCTATTGCATTTACACTTTTTCTTTTTTCAATTTTTGCAAATGCTCAAATTTCTGTTGGTGTACTTGGAGGTGTTAATTTTCAAAACTTAAACGGCAAAAGTTCTAGTGGCGATGTACTTGAAAACACTATGATACCAGGTTTTCACGCTGGTTTAAATTTACAAATTCCAGTTGCTCCAGAATTTTACTTTGAGCCGGGACTGCTTTTCACTACCAAAGGTGCAAAAAATCCGGGTTCAATTCTTACGGCTACTACCAGTCTTTCGTATATTGAAATGCCATTGAATTTTCTTTACAAAGGCTCACTTGGTAGCGGATTTGTTTTGGTAGCAGTTGGACCTTATGTTGGTTATGCATTAAAAGGAAATGTAAAATACGAAGGTGGTGCAGTTACAGTTGATAGCCCTGTTAAGTTCCAAAACGTAGTTGAATTAACTGATTCTCCATTAGTTCCTTATTACAGAGCATTGGATGCCGGTGCTAATATTTCATTTGGTTACGAAATGAAAAGCGGAATATTTGCTAAAGTAAATGCACAGCTTGGGATGATAAATATCAACCCTGAATATAAATTATTGAGTGATGATAAATCAGCAGTTAAAAACACTGGCTTTGGAGTTTCATTAGGATATCAATTTTAATAATCATCTTTAATTTGCAAAGAAAACCATGTCAATTTAAGACATGGTTTTTTTGCAATTATAAAGTTGTTTGTTTAAATTTATTAAATGAGAATTTGTTTAATTACCATTAGCGCCTTTTGATCTTTGACGGAGAGATTAATATTTGGATTTAAGTTTAAATATAAATCCTAAATTATCACAAGTTTGTTGGAATAAACAACTTTATTGTTTTCTGTTAGTTGAATGATATATAACCCTTTGGGTAGATTATTTCTATTTATTGAAAATGATTTTTCAAGTTTATAATGTGAACAAAACATAGACTGTCCATTACTATTCAAAATTGTTAATTTTGCATTTGAAAGTATTTCTTTGGAATGTAAAATTGCTTGATTTGTTACTGGATTTGGATATAACTTAAACTTTGAATCTGAATTATTTAAAGCAGGAATAGCAGTATTGTTTGTTTTGATAACATCCTGAAATAGGGCATTATATCCTGTTGTTGAATTCCAAGTATCAGTATTTGCAAACTGAATAGCATATTCCACGCGGTTTGAAATAGATGCATTATTATCAGGCATATAAATATAGCTTAAATATTCGCCAATAGGCAAAGTTGTAATATCGATAGATTGTGTAATTTTTACGGATTTTTGCCAAGTTCTTGGGTCGGCATTTAAGCTAAAGCTATGAACTTGGTTATTAGCTTTGTTTTGCAATATCAAATAAACATTTCTTTGTTTAAATAATCTAGCATAACCTTCGTTTTTAATGTTTATCTCAATGTTGAGAATATTCCCGGTTACAGCGAATGTTGAATTTTTTAAAACAAATCGATAACCTGTTTTTTTCATTATTTCGTCGTAATGCATGGATGCTTTCCAATTGGTCCAATTTTGAATATAATAATCTCGGTTTATACAAGTCCAATTGGTAGAGTCCATTTCAAATACAGCATTGCTCCCACTGGTACGAGGAGCATTTAATCCGTTTGTCTCCCCCGTCATGGGAGTATATAGTGTTTCGTTAGCCAAAAAAAGGTAATCGGGTGTACCAATAGGATTTGCAGAACTACTATTTACATCATAAGTACCCATATCGCCCCAATTATTAAGAAAAGCATCGTTGAAAAAGCCTATTCGTGCATTAGGAGTATTCTGATAGGCTGTTGCAGGTGTTAATTTTACTGAACCATACAGAGTTTTCTTAATATTGACGTATCGCACCTGTAAGGGAATATCAAGAGGAGTGGCTTTTAACATCGAATCTACAATTGCTTTTCTATTATTCCATTGAGTGCTGTTGATGGCATCTTCGGTACCAAATTCGGTAGAATTTGTGTAATACCATTCACCCCAAGTGCCAATAAACCCGGCTTGATGCGAAAATATAACATCTTTATTTAAATTCAATATCGGAGCAATCTGACCTATATGTTTTAAAATAATTGCTTTAGTAGGCTGCTGTGGATTAGCCGATTCAGCATCGCTATAAGAAAATCGCACAATACATTTTAAGCCTGCATTACGAATAATATTAAAGTCTTTCTGCATATTGTTCAGATAATTCAACGAAATATCGGAGCTCAGAAAAGCATCTAATAAAAAATACCTGAATAAAACACTTACTTTTTCCGAGCCCGTTCTCCAGCTAGTGAGTTCAGTTTGACTTAGATTTGAAAAACTGGTTTGCGTATTGTAATTGCTATTTGTTATTGAATATTTTTGTAACCCGCGCTCCGGGTTCGATATTATTGCATTTGATTCGGTATAATTAACAGTGGTTTGTGCCAAAATAATATTCGTAACTAAACATAATACTAGCATAGCAAATATCTTATTATAAATTATGTTCCAAGTTTTCAAAGCATTATCTTATTTTTCCCAATTACAAATATTGTCTATAAAATCCTTAGAACCATCGCGTAACCAACCATCCAGTTGTGCTACATCTTTTAGCTGCTGCCCCCTGTTACGAATGACATTGACATACGAACAAGCCAATTCGGGGATAGCTGTCATATCGCCCCAAAGTTTCTCGAATTGAGTTACGGGGAAAATATCTTCCTGTCCTTTGCCCCATCGTTTCTTTACATCCTTGATAATTACATAAGTAGGCATGCGCGAAGCCATTTTATATACCTGTTCTTCTACTTTCAGACTGTTATTTAAATCATTGCGATTTAATCCGAAAACCTGCAGCAATTGGTCAATATTAATCCAAAATGTATTTGTATTGTAATAGCTCAAATTAAATTCAACTTTTTCATCAGGCAAAGCCAAACCCTCTACCAAACGGAGTTGTCCGTTAATTTTGGCCAGTCCACCGCCTCTATCATCCAATTTACGGCTGATAACTTCAATGGTCATTCCTTTGTTGTTTTGAATATGGTAACCCAACATTGCAGGATCGGCATTGGTTCCCAATGTATCGATATTGTGAACCATTAAATGTTTTAAATTGGGATTTTCAGCTATTAATTTTTTGAGAGTACCATTCAGAAAAAGATTAGGAATTTCGTACCAATGTCCCACCGGGTGAATACATTGCGATGGTAAATTGTCGCGATAATCCTCTCCTTCACCATTTGATTTGGCCCAGTTGATAAGGGCAGCACGTACACTTTGTTGCACTTTTTGTGCTTGTTCGTCAAGCAATTGCTGATGCATTTCCTCCCACATAAAACGTAAATCGCGTTCGGTAGGTATCAATCTAAGTCCAATAACCTGCCCCTGCGAAACTGATGTCTGTGAGTTTTTTACTTCTTTATTATATGAATTTACAAAACCAGCAATGGCTTTGTGAGTGAGATAACTTGTTGTAAACACATGTGGCAGCGTGGCCTGATAATCAATTTTGGTTTTATTGGTTTTTGCCAAATGTATTTCTACAAAGTTGCGATGTTTATTAGCTAATTTAGCAAAAGGATTGAGCGACTTTACAACACCAGCTCCCTTGGTCCAACGACTACCTACACCACCAGCCAATGTTACAATAGCTAATTCGCCATTTTGTAATGCTTTTAGACCAATTTCAGTATATTCTTTGTTAGCGTTAATAATTTCTTGTGTTGTAAGCTCATTATTATTCGCATCGGCAATTGTTGTGTTAATTGCTAGTCGGTTTTTGGATAATCCAATGCGTCCGGATTGTAAATCTTTTTTAATTTGGTGATGTTGTCCGGGATTAAAACCAAACTCTTCTAATACATTGTTAAGTGATTTTTGTTGCATTTTATCTTCTTGAGCCTGAGGAATTATGCGGTCGAACAAATTACTGATAAATCCTGTGTATTGATTTTGTGTTTTGTAACTTTTACTCAAAACTGACAACTCATTACGCTGACAGGCAGTAAGTTCGTGTAAATCTCTTTTTAGTAATTTTGGAAGAATAAGCGTGTAATAATCTTCGTTTAACAATGCGCTATCGCCATTTTGTAAATCGGCAAAAGTACCTTTATCGTTTATTTTGAAATCGTAAACTACAGGTTCCATAGCAAATGGAATACCATGTTCGTATTTCTTTTTTGTTTCAGACATTATTTCCTGCAATCGTTGTTGGGCTTTAAGTTTACTCTCCGGAGCAAAAATAAATCCCATACCACCACCTGACATACCTCCCATCATCCAAAATCCCCAAAACTGTTCGCCAAATTCGGCTTGTATCGTTTCAATAATTGTTTCGGTGTACAAATTTGTAGCCCAGGGAATGATTTGCTGTATAGGTCCATTAAAATTTTTATGTGTAAATTCTGCTATGCCTTTTATGTCGCCATCTGTCAGTTTTTGAACCACTTCTTCGAAATAATTGATGGCATTTTGCCGTGCTTCCCATTCTTTTTCGGAGCGCAACAAGTATTTTTCGGTTACCATTTCGAGTATAGGTCCCACATCCTGAGCCATACCTCCGTGAACTATTACCAGGCTGTCCTGCAATTTTTGGTGAACATTGTTACCGCCAGCTGCATCTTCGAGCACGGTATGTCGTGGAAGTAAACATCCCTTGCTTATTCCGTATTCCGGATCATCTTCTTTCGCTTCCACCCCTTTTATCAATTTCATGCCCGGCCAAACACCGCCTGAATCCTGCCATCCACCGCCCGATCCGCCTATCCATTCGCCCAAAATAGCTTTGGCAGCTACTAGTCGGCGTTCTTCTTCGTTTAATGAACCCGTCAGTTTTTCGGTTTGCCCGGTGGCACGCATACAAAGTGCAGTAAGCGAAGCCAGCAAATTAGTGGAAACAGCCAAACGTGAACCTTTAGGAATATTATTCACTTTACTGGCAATTTCAATACCTCTTCCTTTGCCTACCATTTTTTCGAGCAATATACTCAAAGGCAAACCGGCACCTTCCATGCCCGGAGGAACAATACCCGAAGCAATAATGGCTGCTTTGAGCAATCCCAAGTAATCTTTGGCAAAATCAAAAATATCATTCAGGTCGGTAATATCGGCATA
>CAMBSB010000095.1 GCA_945870155.1 Paludibacter jiangxiensis
AAAAAACCCTTGTAGCATTATCCTACAAGGGTTTTTTATCATTTATATAATCGAAAAAATAATCAGGATTCTAAAGCTTTAACAGGTTTAATGATACTGGCTTTTATTTCTTTTGTTTCTTCAATCAAATTCATAAAAATGGTATCGCCCACCTCAAGTTCTCCCGATAAAACAATATCAGCCAATCCATCCTCAAGGTATTTTTGAATTGATCGTTTTAATGGACGAGCACCAAACTGAACATCATAACCCTTATCGGCAATAAAATCTTTTGCTTCGAGCGATAATTCAAGTTGATAACCCATGGCTATAACTCTACTAAACAGTCCTTTCAATTCAATATCAATAATTGATCTGATTGCTTCTTTATTCAATTGGTCAAACATTACAACATCATCCACCCGATTTAAAAATTCAGGTGCAAAAGTTTTATTTAAAGCCTTTTGAATGACGCCTCTTGAAAACTCGGAATCAATAGAAATGTCGCTTGGTGTATTAAAACCTATACCTTTACCAAAATCTTTCAACTGACGTGTTCCAACATTGGATGTCATAATGATAATCGTATTCTTAAAATCAATCCTTCGACCTAAACTGTCAGTCAATCTACCTTCGTCCATTACCTGAAGCAGAATATTAAACACATCAGGATGCGCTTTTTCAATTTCGTCCAATAAAATAATCGAATAAGGTTTTCTGCGGACTTTTTCTGTTAACTGCCCACCTTCTTCGTATCCTACGTATCCCGGAGGTGCACCAATCAAACGTGAAACACTGAATTTTTCCATGTATTCACTCATATCTACACGTATCAGTGCATCAGTACTGTCGAACATAAATTCGGCTAACATTTTAGCTAAATGTGTTTTTCCAACTCCGGTTGGCCCGATAAATATAAACGAACCAATGGGTTTATTCGGATCTTTCAATCCTATTCTGTTGCGTTGAATGGCTTTAACTATTTTATTTACAGCCTCATCCTGACCAATAATTTTAGCTTGTAATGCCTCTTTCATTTGGCGAAGTTTAAGACCCTCGGCTTGTGCAATTCGCTGAACCGGTATGCCCGACATCATGGCTACCACTTCGGCAACTTGCTCTTCGTCAACAGTTTCAGGGTTTTTTTGTGCTTCTTCTTCCCAATTTTTAATGGCATCATCCAATTGATATTGAGTTTGTTTTTCCTGATCCCTAATAGGTCCGGCCAATTCATATCTTTGTTCTGAGAGAACTCTCATTTTCTCTTTTCGTAAATCCTCAATTTTCTTTTCCAGTTCAATAATTTCAGCCGGAACAGAAACTGTACCAATATGAACTCGTGAACCAGACTCATCGAGCGCATCAATAGCTTTGTCAGGAAAACAACGATCGGTAATATATCTGTCAGTAAGTCGAACGCAAGCTTTTATGGCTTCGGGTGTATATCGCACGTTGTGGTGATACTCATATCGTTCCTGAATATTTTCGAGTATCATAAGCGTTTCCTCGGCAGTAGTAGGATCGACCATAACTTTTTGGAAACGGCGTTCCAAGGCACCATCTTTTTCTATGCTCTGACGATATTCATCCAATGTTGTTGCTCCAACACACTGAATTTCACCACGTGCCAGGGCCGGTTTAAGCATATTGGCCGCATCAAGCGATCCGGGTGCTCCACCTGCTCCAACTATGGTGTGAATTTCATCTATAAATAGTATAATTTCAGGATTTTTTTGTAATTCGTTCAATATGGCTTTAATGCGTTCCTCGAACTGACCACGATACTTTGTACCTGCAACAATGGAAGCCATATCGAGAGACACAACACGCTTATCAAACAATACGCGCGATACTTTGTGTTGTATGATGCGCAAGGCTAAACCTTCTACTATAGCCGATTTTCCTACTCCTGGATCGCCTATAAGCACAGGATTGTTCTTTTTTCTGCGACTTAATATTTGAGCCAGACGTTCAATTTCTTTTTCACGTCCAACAATAGGATCAAGCCTGTTTTCCAAAGCGGCTTTGGTAATATCTACACCAAAAGTATCCAATGCAGGCGTATCGCTTTGCTTGGCTGCCGAGGGTGGACTTACATGCGTTTTTTGTTTCCGGCGAGGTTCTTCATCTTCATCATCTTCGTCCTGAAAGTTTGAACCATGCATAGTAACATCCTTTTTTTCTTCAATATATGACTTAGCTTGCTCATAAGTCAAATTTTCTGACAACAATGAGTCGATAGCCAAATTATTTTTTTCTTTCAGAATAGCCAGCAATAAATGTTCAGTATCAGCAACTTCGGCCGATAATTGTCTGGTTTCGAGTTCCATTATTTTTTTTATCCTTTCGGTGCTTTTCAGCAAAGGAATTTCGTTTCCCGAAGGTTCGATATCGGTACGAATTTGACTTTCGATAAATTGTTTGATTCTCGATAAGTTAACGTGTGAAAAATTTAAAATATCAATGGCTTTTCCGGTACCATTACGTAGCAAACCAAGCAAAAGATGCTCCGGGCCTACATAATTATTTCCTAGTCGCTCAGCTTCTTGAATACTGTAAAGCAACACATTATGTAATTGATCTGAATAGTTGACTGTCATGTTAGGGTTCTCCTTTATTGATTTTACAAAAATAGTAAATATATTAGGAATTAAGTGTTAAAATAAAATTTCAATGTAATTTTTTGTGTTTGATTTTTATAGTTATGCGAATTAAATTCATATTTCAGAATTGATACTTCTTATTTAATGAAATGTTATTTGTTTTATATAAATGATTAACAACAAGTTATATGCAAATGTTTTCTTTCAAAACAAGAATTCATTTTATAATCAAAAACATAACACTGTGATTTAGCAAAAACAATACCATTTATAATTTAATAAATTGTCTGCAAATTTGTCAGTAAGTTACAATTTTAAATTTATTTTGAGTAGATTTGCAGCCTTTAAAATATAACTCATTTAAAAACATATTTCATTCAAACAACAAATTAAATAAATAGTTTATGACAGAAAAAAAATTACGGAATTTGCGCGATTCAAAATCAGCTCGCTGGTTTGTGTTGATATTGGTATCATTTACCATGATGTGCATGTATTATTTAACCGATGCTATGGCTCCATTGCAGGAAAAATTGCAGGGAAATCTTCAATGGTCGGCCTCTGATTATGGAATTTTTACCAGTGGATATGGTTGGTTCAATGTGTTTTTATTGATGTTGATATTTAGTGGGATGATATTGGATAAATTAGGTACACGTTTTACCGGAATTTTAGCAATTTCTATCATGCTTATTGGAGCATTTATTAAGTATTGGGCTATTTCAGGACATATCGATTTAGGAACTTATGAATTATCAATCGGTTCATGGCAAATAATTTCGCCTACAACAAAATCGGCTGTTATTGCGGGATTGGGCTTTGGTATTTTTGGCGTAGGTTGCGAAATGTTCGGTATTTCGGCCAATAAAGCTGTTGTACGTTGGTTTAAGGGCAAGGAAATGGCATTAGCAATCGGTTTAAATACTTCTACGGGACGTATTGGTACTGCTTTAGCCATGTTTACACCACTTCCATTGTATAATTTAACCAAGGATGTAAGCACACCGGTTATTGTTGCTATGCTATTGCTTTGTTTGGGATTAATTGTTTTTGTGTTTTTTATATTTATGGACAAACAATTAGACAAGGAAGAAACTGCTGCCGGAGTTGAAAGTGAAGAAGAATTCAAGTTTTCGGATGTTGCCGAAATTGCTAAAAATAGGGCATTTTGGTATATAGCCATATTGTGTGTGCTTTTTTATTCGGCGGTATTCCCTTTTATCAAATTTGCAACCAATATGATTGTTCAAAAATTTGATGTTACTGATACTTTTGCCGGTTATATTCCTGCTTTATTGCCATTTAGTGCTTTACTATTGACACCGCTTTTTGGTGGTATTTCCGACAAAAAAGGAAAAGCAGCTTCCATCATGGTATTGGGTTCTGTTTTATTAGTTATTGTACATTTACTTTTCTCTATTCCATCATTAAACAGTTTTCCGGTAGCCATTGGGTTGGTTGTATTGCTTGGAATTGCATTTTCGTTAGTACCTTCGGCAATGTGGCCATCGGTAGCTAAAATTATTCCTCACAACAAATTAGGAACAGCTTATGCCATGATTTTTTGGGTACAGAACTGGGGATTAATGGGTGTGCCTTTGTTAATTGGTGTAGTGCTCGACAAATACTGTATTACCGGAACTGTAACTAAAATGGTTGATGGCAATGTACAGGTGTTTTCGCAATATAACTATAGTATACCCATGCTGATTTTTGCTTGTTTCGGTTTTATTGGAATTTTATTTGCATTTCTATTGAAAAAAGAAGACAAAAAAATGGGTTACGGTTTGGAATTACCCAATGTAAAGAGTTAATAACTTAGTTATTAATATTTATTAAAACTATGCAGAGTTATATTTAAAAAATAGCTCTGCATTGTTTTTATTTCAAAATTTCATTCTTTTTACTTAAATCCGCATTGATAGTATAAACTCTTGATAATCATAGCATGACTATTTTAAAGCTAAAAATCTTAAATTTACAAATAAAAATAAGTCATACTATGATTTGTACATATTAGGTTTTTCAAAAAAAATGATGTATTTTAGCAACTCAAAATCATAGCAATAATTTAAGATATTTTCTCAATACAATAAAATAAAATAATAAATACGCTAATACTCCCTAGCACTATTTCCCCTCTGTTTTCCCCCTTTTGGGGGTTAGGGGGTCGGGGTTAGGGGGCAGATTATTAAACACAATATATATGGACAACAACACTTTATTAAACGAAGTTATTGCCAAAGCTCAAACATGGCTTGATGGTAATTATAATGATGAAACTAAGGCTGAAATCAGAAAAATGATGGATGCCGAAGACAAAACCGATTTAATCGAATCCTTCTATCGCGATCTGGAATTTGGTACAGGTGGTTTACGTGGAATTATGGGAGCCGGTACCAACCGCATGAATATTTACACCGTTGGTGCTGCCACTCAAGGTTTGAGCAATTATTTGTTAAGTCAATTTGCTGATATTGAACAAATAAGTGTGGTTATCGGGCATGATTGTAGAAACAATAGCCGTTTATTTTCCGAAATTTCAGCTAATATTTTTTCGGCCAATGGTATCAAAGTTTATTTATTCGAAGACCTTAGACCAACACCCGAAGTTTCGTTTGCCATTCGTCATTTTGGATGCCAAAGTGGTATAATATTAACTGCTTCGCACAATCCCAAAGAATACAATGGTTACAAAGCATATTGGGATGATGGAGCACAAATGATAGCCCCACACGATGAAAACGTGATTACCGAGGTTATGAAAATTACCAATGTGGATGACATTAAATTTGAAGGAAACCCTGCTTTAATTGAAATTATTGGCGAAAAAGTGGACCAAGCATTTATCGAAGCCATTAAAACTATTTCATTATCGCCCGATGCCATAAGCCGAAATAAGGATTTAAAAATTGTGTACACTCCTATACACGGAACAGGAGTAGAGCTTATTCCCAGGGCTTTACGCGAATATGGCTTCACGAATATCATTCCCGTACCTGAGCAAAATGTGGTAAGTGGAAATTTCCCAACAGTTATTTCGCCCAACCCCGAAGAACCTGCGGCACTGGATATGGCAGTTAAAAAAGCCATCGAAACTGATGCTGATATTGTTATGGCCTCTGATCCGGATGCCGACCGCTTGGGTATAGCCGTTAAAAACGATAAAGGTGAATGGATTTTAGTCAATGGAAACCAAACAGCGCTGTTGTTTATTTATTATCTTATCCGTAGGTGGAAAGAATTGGGAAAAGTTACTGGCAACGAGTATGTGGTGAAAACCATAGTAACTACCGAAATAATCAAAGAAATAGCCGAGAAAAACGGTGTAGAATGCTTCGATTGTTTTACCGGATTTAAATGGATAGCTGCCGTGATGCGCGAAAATGAAGGCATTAAAGAATATATAGGCGGTGGCGAAGAAAGTTACGGTTTTCTGCCCGAAACTTTTGTACGCGACAAAGATGCCGTATCATCATGTACCTTGATGGCCGAAATTACGGCTTGGGCCAAGGACAATGGAAAAACACTCTACGAATTGTTGCAGGATATTTATTTGGAATATGGATACGGAAAAGAAAAGGGAATTTCGGTAGTGCGCAAAGGCAAATCGGGTGCTGAAGAAATAGCACAGATTATGAGCGATTTCCGCACCAATCCTCCCAAAGAAATTGCCGGATCGAAAGTATGTATTATCAAAGATTACAAAACTTTAAAATACAAAAACCTGCTTACAAACGAAGAATCGGTACTCGATATGCCGGCAACTTCCAATGTACTTCAATACTTTACCGAAGATGGAACAAAAATTTCGGTTCGTCCTTCGGGCACAGAGCCTAAAATTAAATTCTATATCGAAGTACGTGGCGAAATGAAATCGCGTGCCGACTACAATGCTGCCGACGCTGCCGCCAATGCTAAAGTGGAAGCTGTAAGAGCATCGCTAGGGGTGTAAAAAAACATATTTATAATTAAAAAAAACGCAATGGAGATTTCTATCTATTGCGTTTTTTTTATGAAAACAAAATAATTATATATGCCAACTTTATTACACTAAACCAAACAAGGGAAGCATTAGTAACAAAAAACAAACTCCCTTTGATAATTTGAACTTTACCTAAAAGGGTAGGGGCTTTTCTAAAGATTTATACCACACCCAGTATCACGTTGGCATCAATATTCAATTGTTTTTGAATCTTTCGTGCTATCTGCAAAGTAGGTTCCGATTTTCCGGTAAGATATTCACTTACTCTGGGAGGGCTTATTTCAAGCATTTCAGCCAAAGTTCGTTGTGTAATATTCATTTCCTCCATCCGTGCTTTCAAAACATCACTTAGCGATAATTTACCTATAGGGTAATGCTCTTTTTCATAAGCTACAACTAAATCGGTCAAAAAATCAAGTTCAATCAAATTTCTATCCGTTGCAGGTGTATTGTCGTCCACTATTTCCACAAGTTCATTAACTCTGGTCATTATGGCTTCGTATTCGGCGTTGGTTACTATCCGTTTCATGTTTTATATTATTTAAATTATGGAACAATCTTTAATTTTGTCATATTCGGCATGAGTGCCAATAAACCGAATATATACAATTTTTGGTGCAAAGAGTATTAACGCTATTAACCTGTAGGTATTGCCTTTGAAATTGAACACATATCGTTTATTGCCTACATGATCAACACTGTTAAATGTCTGCTTTATATCTGCAAAACACTGCCAGTGGCTTTGTTCTGTTTTTATGTACCATTCGTCCAATGCTACTTTTACATCGGGTTGCAAAGCTGTATATTGGTCTATGGATTTGTAGCTTATTATTCTCATGGATTGATTTATACTTATGCAAAGATAATATGTAGGTTTTGAATTACAAAATATATAATACAAATTACAAAACAACAAAGTGAAAAAATGTGTTTTTTTATCGTTAAAGCCAATATAAATATCTAATTTAAAAAACAATGTTATTTAAATAATTATTATAACTTTGCGATTGCAATTATAATGAAAAATTAAAACAATTTTTAAAATTATATTATAAGATACTTAGTTTTTTCTGCTTAATACATTAAAACTTATATCTTGTAGATAATCTTAAACCGCAATTAATTCTGAGATTATTTTTTACGGATTAAAAGTGATACCTAATCTAGCACTTGAATGTCGAAAAGCTTTGTTTGTTTATTGATATTTCATAATACTAAATAATTTATTAATACAAACTAAAAATAGTACAAAACAAAATTTAATTTAAAATATTTATGAAATTTATAGATTATAGCAAATTTCGTGGTCATTTTAATTCATTAGGATTTGCAAAAATTGAAACGATACATAATGGTGAAATATTAATACATAGAAAAAATGTTACGGGTACATTAGAATTAGGTTTAAATAGTATTGGAAAAAATTATTTCCTTATTGGAGGTATAATTGAAAATATTAAACAAAAATGTTATGAAGGAATAGAAGTTACGGTCTGGAATAAAGATATTGATAGTTTTTGTGATGAAATTTTTAATTTTTGGTTGTTAAAACAACCATTAATGTTTAATGAAGATATAAAGTGGTTATTACAAAATTGCAATAAGTTACAGTTAAAAAAAATAATAGACTCAAATAAAAAACAGTGGCAAAATGATATTGAATTTAAATCCTGTCTTAAAAAATTTAATTATAGAGAGAACAGTATTATATTAAATCGAGGATATTTAGAAATTAGAAATAATTTTTTTTATGAAATATGGGAAAATTCAGACAAATGGGCGTATGATGAAAATTTGCAAGCTGCAATTTTTGAACCATATGATGAAAATATTCTTATTAAGGCTCTACATATAGATACTAATTGGATAAATAATATTGATTTTATACAAAGAAGTAAAAGAGATTCGGCATTAAAAAATGCTGTTTCAAGCTTTTTATTAAATAAAGTAGCACATAGATTAACAGAGACTTATGATGATGACATAAAATGGATTATAACTAATGGGAATGATTCTGACATTTCAATTATTCTTGAATTTAAGTTTCTTTACGCTAATGAAGAATTCATCTCTGATTTTTTGAAATCTGAAAAAAAATATAATATTAATAAATACAATTTAAGTCTTTACTACTTTAATTCTTGGAAATATTCTGGTGAATTAAAGTTGAATAATGATATTATTTGGATATTTAAAAATGGTCCAGCTAGTATAGTTGAAAATATATTTAAAATAAATTACTCAAACTGGATTAATGATTCTAATTTCATATTTAATATTAGAAATATAAATAGAAATGAATATAGTTTCTCTGATCCTTATTCAGCAGAAACTGAAATGAAAATGGATATATTTTTAAATTTTGTCTTTAATATATGGAATACAGGGGAACTTAAAGAATTAGATGACAATCTTAAATGGCTGATTCAAAATGGTAATTTTGAATCCTTAAATAGATTTGTAAATCATGACAAACAGAGATGGCTATCAGATGAAGATTTTATTGACTATATTAGAGAAACTAAAATTTATAATAAGAATGAATTCAAATTAAACTTCTTAATTGAAGCTTGTATGAATAAAACTAAATTTAAGAATAATGAAACAGTAAGTTGGGTGCTGGGTTGTGCAGATATTGAAGTTGGTAAAAGCCTGCTAATCAGTAAATTAGGATATAATGAATATAACATAGAAAAAATATATGCCGCCTTTTTCCCTTCAAATAACATCGATTACTATAGGCAAAAAGCATATATTAGCGATTGGTCAGAAGATTTTAGTATTTATTATGTTTCTAATCATGTGAGTAAAATCCATGCAGAGTTTAAAAATATTTTTTTGAATGAGTTAAATATTTCAGAAAGAAAAATTTCAAAAAGGAATAATGAAATAAAAAAAACACATTCTGCATCTGATTTAGCAAATTTTGTGTTTTGTCCAGTAAGCTATGCATTAAATCAAACATTTTACATAGATATAAATGAACAAGAAAATGTTTTTATAGGAAATAATGAACATGAAAAACTACGACTTCTAAATTTGTCTGATAGCGAAATGCGAGGTGACAAAGAATTTAAATCAATGTTTCCAAATTTCAATAATGACTTTAAAAGAATAATAAATTCAAGATGTATATCACAAGGTCATAAAGATAAAAATCCAGTAATCTATTTCAGTAAGAAAAAAAAATTATCAGGTATTCCTGACTACATTTTTCAAGACATTAATGGGTATTTTGCGGTTGAAGAAAAATATACATTCAAGAAATATGATGATATAACAGACCTTTACTTAAATCATAAGGCACAAGCGTTAGTATATCTATATGGCTTGGATCAATTTCAATTTAATGAGGTTTACGTTCTATATTGGTTTTTAAGTGAAAATAAATATGGAGAGTATTATGTGTATAAGTATAAATTGTTTAGGGTAATTAAAACTGAAGAGAATAAAAAAATGATTATAAATGTTTTCAATGATTTAGAATCTATTCAACAAAGAATTCCATACATATTTACTCCAGATAAAATTAATTATAAAAAATGTATAAAGTGCAACTATTTTCCTTATTGTGAATACAAGAAAGGAAATAACTCAAATATTATACTGCCAGAATTAAACATTAAACCCAGCTAGACGTAATGAAAGTCGATTAGGTTGTTTGTTTAAGTATACTCTCTTGAACTGACTGATTGCATTTATCTAATTCATATTTACGTTTATGAGTTCAGTAACCACTAGGTGTGAACCAAAAGTCCCAACCAGCGGTCGTAATTTGTATTCAATAGAATTTTTATCCAATAATTTCAAAATATTAGTTATATTTGCATTGTAAAATAAAACCATTTTCAAATCGAATCAAGACTGAAAAATAACTATGGCACTAAGTTGGAACGAAATAAAAGACCGAGCATTACATTTCTCTAAAGAATGGGCTGACACTTCTAACGAAGAAGCAGACGCAAAACCATTTTTAATTGATTTTTTTGAAGTGTTTGGAATTAGTAGAAAACGTGTTTCGACTTTTGAACACAAAGTAAAGAAACTTGACGAAAGTAATGGCTATATTGACTTACTTTGGAAAGGAACAATTCTGATTGAAATGAAAAGTCGCGGAAAAAACCTCGACAAAGCATACCAACAAGCCATTGACTATACTCACGGACTAAAACAACACGAATTACCGAAATACATTCTCATTTGCGACTTCGAGATTTTCAGACTTTACGACCTCGAAGAAAACAAAACCATAGAATTCAAACTTAACGACTTAGTAAACAACGTTCAGCATTTTGGCTACATTCTTGGCTATCAGAAAAATGTTTACAAAGAACAAGACCCCGCAAACATAAAAGCAGCGGAATTGATGGGGAAACTTCACGACCGTTTGAAGGAAATCGGTTACAGCGGACACCCATTAGAAGTTTATTTGGTTCGAATTCTGTTTCTGCTTTTTGCCGAAGACACAACAATTTTCAACAAACAACAATTTCAAGACTTTTTAGAACAGCGAACAAACGAAGACGGCAGCGATTTAGCTTCCAAACTTCAAGAACTTTTTCAAGTTCTGAACACAGCGAAACATAATCGTTTTAAGAATCTTGACGAACAATTGGCTGACTTTCCGTATGTAAACGGAAAACTCTTTGAAGAAAACTTACCTACGGCAAGTTTCGACAAGAAAATGCGCCAAGCATTGTTGGACTGCTGTTACATTGATTGGAGTAAAATTTCTCCTGCTATTTTTGGTTCGATGTTTCAAAGCGTTATGAATCCAACGGAACGCCGAAACTTGGGAGCGCATTATACGAGCGAAACCAATATTCTAAAACTTATCAAACCGCTTTTTCTTGACGACCTTTGGAAAGAATTTGAAAGTATCAAAGACAACAAAAACAAACTTCCCGAATTTCACAAAAAACTAAGCACACTTAAATTTCTCGACCCCGCTTGCGGTTGTGGAAACTTCCTCGTTATAACTTACCGTGAATTGCGACTTTTAGAATTGGAAATTCTGAGAAACATTTACAAGAGCGGACAACAAGTAATTGACATTAGCGATATTATTTGGCTTGACGTGGATATGATGAACGGAATTGAATACGAAGAATTTCCCGCTAGAATTGCAGAAGTAGCGATGTGGTTAATTGACCACCAAATGAATATGGTAATAAGCAACGAATTTGGACAATATTTTGCACGTTTACCATTGAAGAAATCTGCAAAAATCATTCACGGAAATGCTTTGCAAACTGATTGGGAAACTGTTGTTTCTAAAAATGACCTTTCATTTATTCTTGGAAATCCGCCATTTATTGGTCATCAATGGCGTAGTGCAGAACAAATGAAAGATATGGAAATTGTTTTTGGTGATGCAAAAAGAACAGGAAGGTTAGACTATGTTGCAGCATGGTATTTAAAAGCTGCACAATTTATCATCAGCACTAACATTAAAGTTGCATTTGTTTCTACTAGCTCAATTGCTCAGGGTGAGCAAGTGAGCATTTTATGGGGACTTCTATTTAATAATTATAAAATAAAGATTCATTTTGCTCATCGTTCTTTCAGTTGGAGTAATGAAGCAAAAGGAAATGCGGGAGTTCATGTTGTGATTATTGGTTTTGCAAATTATGATTCTCAAACTAAAAGCTTGTTTGAATATGAAAATATCAAAGGTGAACCTCACGAAATTAAAGTCAAAAATATAAATTCATACTTAACAGAAGGAAAAGAGATAATAATTGAATCAAGAGGAAAACCAATTCATAAATTTCCTGAGATGTTTAAAGGAAGTCAACCTACAGATGGTGGGCATTTAGTACTTTCAGAAAATGACAAAAATGATTTATTAATTGATGAACCAAAATCCGATAAATGGATTAAACCATTTTGGGGTGCTGACGAATTTTTGTACTCAAAACCTAGATACTGTCTATGGTTAAAGGATATACAACCGAATGAATTAAAAGAATTGAAGATTATTCAAAGTAGAATTGAGAAAGTAAAACAAAATAGATTGAAAAGTCCAACACCATCAGTTAGAGAATTTTCAAAATATCCAACTTTATTTACTCAAGATAGACAACCAAAAACTACTTATTTGGCAATTCCCGAAGTAAGTTCCGAAAACAGGATTTATATTCCTATTGGTTTTCTTAAATCGGACATTATTTGTAGCAATAAACTACAAATAATACCAAATGCAACTTTATTAATTTATGGAGTATTACAATCAATAATGCATATGGTTTGGACAAAACATGTTTGTGGTAGACTTGAGAGTAGAATTAGTTACTCACCTGCTGTGTACAACAATTATCCATTTCCAGAAAACCCAAACGAAAAACAAATTAAAATTATTGAAGAAAAGGCTCAAAAAATATTAGACATAAGAGCAGAATTTAAAAATAGCTCATTAGCGGATTTATACGACCCTTTAACCATGCCTCCGGCATTAATGAAAGCGCATAACGAGTTAGACAAAGCTGTAGACTTAGCTTACAGACCACAACCGTTTACAAGTGAAGCAAATAGAATGGTTTACTTATTTGAACTTTATGAGAAATATACGGCTGACTTATTTACGACAAAGAAAATAAAAAAGACAAAATTGGAAAAATAAATTTTATTATTATGGAAAATTTCACAATAGATAAAATCATTTTACTTGCTGTATTTTTTGTGCCTGGATTTATTTATCTGAAGGCTTACAGGCTATTTTTTGCTGAAGTAAGAACTGATTTTTCAAAAGATTTTTATGAAGCAGTTGGTTTTAGCTTTTTAAATGGAGTAGTTTTTTCTTATCCTTTATATTTAATAAATAATTCTGATTTTATTTCCAAACATACCTTTTGGTATTTTTTTATTTTGGTATATTTATCGTTTTAATTGTTCCGTTTTTATTCGCTAAATTATTCCACATGATTTCGAAAAATAAATGGTTCAACAGGTTTATGATAAATCCGAATAAAAGTGCGTGGGATAGCTTCTTCTCTAAACGTGAAAGTTATTACGTCATTGTAACTCTTAAAAATGGAAGAAAAATTGGTGGTAAATATGGTTTAAATTCTGTTTCTTCAAGTTATCCTAGTCCCAAGGAAATATATTTAGAAGAGGTTTGGAAATTAAAGGATAACAACACCTTTGATATAATAGTCAAACAAACGGAAGGGATATTAATAAGTGAAAGCGAGATTTCAACAATAGAGTTTTATATTTAAAAATTAATTATTATGGCAAAAGATGATTCAAGTTCAACTAAAGTACAGGTAGGTGATGGTCATAGAATTGGCGATATACTTACAAATTATCAACCAACATTTGACAGGACAACTAATCCTCCAACTGACACTGATAGTCAGTAGTTTTATTTTAATTTTGTATTAGAAACTTTTTGAAATTAGTAATAGGTTCAGTAACGGCAGGCTTTCCTTTTTAACTTTGACATAAGCTAGAGCTTATTTCGATCATTGAAGTGCTGGATTTTATACACTACAATGAACTGAGAAAAACTTATTTTTCGGTTATCATTTTTAATTTAACGAAATCAGAGAAATGAAATTTTAAATAAAAACTCTTTAAAACAAAGAATTTATGAAAACCAATCTCTTTAAAACAATAAAATGCTTTTCTTTAACTGTTTTTATTTTAGCTGGAACTCAAATTTACTTTTCGTGCAGTCCGAAAATAACTGCACCAAAAACAATGACATTTACGGATGTGGAAAATGAATTTCATTTTGCAAAACCTTTGCCAGAAAGTTCTAAACAATTAATCATGAAAAAATACGGGAGTGTTCAGAATTACCACGATTCAATTATTGCAAGAAGAAAAAACCCCTATTATAAAAATATTAATATTTATGCTTACCTCAATGAAGCTGATTCAACTATAATTACTGTTACAAGAGATAGTATAAAAAAGTAAAGGGAAAACTATTAAGTTTACAACTTATTTTCGAGATAACGTCTCGCTATATCGCACCTAGAAGCAAGACTTTACCTTGCATATTAAGAAGCTGGTAACAATTATATTTATAAAAGAATATAGAAAACAGGAGCCTGCCTACCGCATTTATTTACCGCAGGTAGAGGCAGGCTTTCCTTTTTTAACTTTGACATATAGGGAAGCCATGCCTAAAATTGTGGTATTAAAATTTTATATGCTGCGAGGTACAAGGAATTCATTGTAGTCCTACAGAAGAATTAACAATGTGTTGAAAATTATCCGTTTTTTTGTTTAGGCGTCTTTAGAATCCATTTTTTAGTCTTTAGAATTCACTTTGTAGTCTAAAACATCCGATTTCTTATCTTTGAGATAGGATGTACCCTTTAAAACATCCGATTTCCTATCTTTGAGATAGGATGTACCCTCTAAAACATCCGATTTCCTATGTTTGAGATAGGATATACCCATTAAAACATCCGATTTCCTATGTTTGAGATAGGATGAACCCACTAAAACAACCGATTTCCTATGTTTGAGATAGGATGTACCCTCTAAAACATCCGATTTCGGGTCTATTCAATAAACTGTGTCAGAAAGGATAATTAATTAATATTCCATCTTTGTTTAAAGAAATCAACTTGCACCTTTCTGATAACTATTTCCTGTCTTCTGAGAGCAAACTCTCCGTAGTCTTACAGAAGCTTAAACTGATTGTCGGGAACTCTCTGTAGTCCTACAGAAGCTTAAACTGAGTGTCGGGAACTCACCGTAGTTCTACAGAAGCTTAAACTGAGTGTCGGGAACTCTCCGTAGTCCTACAGAAGCTTAAACTGAGCGTTGGGAAATATACCGTAGTCTTACTTAAGGTTAAACTGAGTGTCGGGAACTCACCGTAGTCCTACAGATGGTAAAACTGAGTATCGGGAACCCTATACGGCATAGCATTCACTTTATCGAAGCTAAAAGGAAGTCTCCAGACTTCCATATTAAATTTAAGCAGATAAAGAACTAAATAATTTTTCTTTTCGTGTATTTATTCATCTCATATTCAATACAAAGAATTATATTTGTAACACAAAATTTTTTTGTATAAGTACTGCTTATATTCTTTTAATAAAAGATTTAGTTACATTAATTGAAAAAGGCAAAAATCAATTGGCTTATGCTGCCAATGCCACCATGACTATAACATGTTGGAATGTCGGCAAACGAATAAACAATGAAGTTCTTGATAATTAGTGTGCTGGGTATGTGAATCAAATTGTCGTATCGCTGATACGACAATTGAGTTGGACACATTTTAAAATACCTATATTTTCTGATATATATTCATTTAAAACACAGGTCAATATGAGTAATTACAAATTCATTTTTCTTGTTTTAGTTGCATCTATTGCATTTTTCACTTCTTGCAGTACGCTTGATAAGGCCTCTTTACATGGTTTAAACAGTGGATTTTATAAATTGGATTCCGAAAAACAATTGAATAATGTTTATCTGGATGTAACAGAAGAAAAGATAGACGTCTATCGGCAAAGTGAAAACAAACCTTATAAAGAAAGCTTTCTGACTATCCCGTTAAAAACTTCTGACAGTTTGCTTATATCTCCATTAAAGTTCAGAAAACAAAGTCTTGATATTGATATTACAACTATTCTTTTAAAATATCGTCCGTCAGTTTATGGATTACCGGCACAATTGACATCGGACATAAATATTGCTATGTATGCAGGTACCAGGCATGACAATTATGAAATTATTAACAAAGTAGATCCTTTGGGCAAGTGTTATAATAAAATCACTAGTTTTGGATATGATTTTGGCATTTTTGCTGGTCCGGGGACAACCGCAATAAGTCCATTTACTACCAACAATTACACAAACAATGAATATGTCGGGATGATTTTTCAAATGGGAATTGCAGGATTCCTGGAATTAAACATGGCTAGCTTTGGAATTGCTGTGGGATTCGATTATCTATTGAATAGTGACAGAAAAATTTGGATTTACAATAATAAACCTTGGGTGGGATTTGTTGTAGGTATTGCATTAAATTAGTTGAAATTTAGGGATTTACAAAAGAAATAAATAGATTTAGTGATTTGAATTTTATTGCAAGATATTCTTTAAAAAATTGTGGTAAACGAATTTCTAAAAATAGTTTTGTGAGCTCATAAAATATTTACAATCAATACTTTACAAACATGAACTACTTTATTAAATGTCTTCCTTGTGGCAACAGGGTTTGATTTTTAATTTTACAACATATATAAGAACTCTTTTTGAGTTATAAAACGATGTGAATAATTTGTGATAAAGCACCCTGCTTTTCATTGCAAATATATGAATAATTATCTAACTTACAAATAGTTATATCTAATTATTTGTCCTGTTTCTATTTTGTTTTTTTTGATTACCCTACAAGATAATTTGCACAAAAGCTTATATGATAATTTAAATTTATAAAAACAACATTAGCCTCAACCAAAAATGATGTTTATATTGTATTTTAAAAGCGCTTTTTTTATTTCAAATTTCCTTTATTAAATACGCTCGATGGTATTGACACATCGAATTGAATATTGTCAATTATCATTTTTGTACCTTTCCCATCCTTAAGCATATCTTTGTAAAGCATGGTTTTTGGAAACCAACGACCTTGAATTTTTTGAACATCGCTCAGTATAGTCCGTTTCAGTAATTTTCCGCTTTTAGCAAACAAATCCATTTTTAACGGTACAAAACGTTCCTCATCCACCCACATTTTTTGAGAATAATAATTCACATCTTCTTTAATAGCAGTAAGAGTTACTACCCAACATTTTCGGTTCTCTATGGTTTCTTCACCGCTTACATCTGCTCTGTAACGATCCAGCAAAGGTGTATCGCTCATCATATCTTCGTATGACATATCGCTGCCCATAACCGATTGGCGCAACATGTGTCCTGAGATTTGCATAATGCGATCGGTTGTGGGAGAGTAAATCCACAATTGATTTTCAAGTTTAAGCATTTTAGTGCCTTTCTCACGTGCCGGTGCCAGGTATTCGGTAAATGATTTTTTATCACCTTCGCTCCATGTTTTAGCTTCCATGGTACGAATGCCACGCGAACCAACTATCTCCATCCTTGAAGTAATTATGCGTGTTTTCGAAGACATATTTTCATCTACTTTATCTAAAACTGATTTACCTGTAGGAAAATTTTGAGCAGATAATGAAATTGAAATAAATAGAATAAAAATTACCCCTAGCCCCTGAAGGGGAACTGAGTTAGTTCGTTTTTTTAAAGTATTCATATATTTGTATTTGAAATTTTTAGTTTAATTTAGCACAATCTAAATATTATTTCTTACTCCACTTTAGGGGCTAGGGGTCTCTCTATCCTTCCAACTCTTTAAACAAAGTTGCTGTTTGTCGTTTGTAGACTCCTATTCCGGCAAGTAATGCTCCAATTACTGTAGAAAGAACGCCGGGAATAAATCCTATAAAATAAGTTGTTGCAGATATTTGCGCCCTGAAAATAGTAGGTAACATCATATTTGAATTCTTCATCATTTTACTAGCATCTAAACCGTACTTTTGCATCAAATAAGCAAAAAACAGCCCGATACTAATTCCAATAATTGAACCAATAATACCTACCAACAATGCTTCACCCACCAGCGAGCGATAAATATCATTTTTGTTTTCACCTATGGCCAAACGCAATCCAAATTCACCATATCGGCGCAATCCTCCCACTAAACCTGCATTCCAAAGCACAATGGACATGGCGAATACAAAAATAAAGATAATTATATATTGTGCATTTTCAGAATAAGCAATCAAAAAATCCATTCCCCCAATACCACTCATGGGCGACATAGCCAAAGAAAATTGGTCATTTTTATTCGTATTTTTTTTATTAAAATCTTCCGTAAGTGCCTTTGCTTCTGAATTATCATAAGTTGAATTGGTGAAAAAACCGAGCACTTCTCCTGCAGCATCTTCCATATTCAATGCAACTTGAATATCTTGTATGTCAGCTACTATCAAACCTTTATCCAAAGCCACTGTTCCAAAGTGAATAGTTCCACAAATTACAAAATTGTACATGGCCATTTCACCATACATCGAATTGGACATCAAAGTAACCGGATCGCCTAATTTAAGATTCATTTTTCGGAATAATTCATTGGTAATCAATATTTCACCTCGTTTTTCAGGAAAATGTCCGGTAAGTAATTTTGATTTTAAATCCATGCGGTTAATTTCATCATCACTACCTATTATATGTATTCCCAGTCCCATCACATTTCCTTGCGAACGGGTTAAACCTTGTGAATCAGGCGCATCCAGCAATCCACCAAACTGAATTCGGTCAGTCCAGGTCATTTCAGGATATTCGGTTTTGAGTTTTTTCATCAAGTCATTTATTCCTATAATGGCATAGTCGTTAGGTAATTGCGACTGATTTTCTTTATAAGCATAAGTCATTACTTTTACATGACCTGATGAAAATTTGGCTGTAGTTTCAATACTATCGGCAAAAATACCGCTCATATAGGCTTGCAGAAAAACCGTCATCATTACACC
>CAMBSB010000096.1 GCA_945870155.1 Paludibacter jiangxiensis
ATAAATGCTTTCTTTAAGTGTTGTGTTAGAGTCTTCATGATTTTGTGTGTTGGTTTACACAAAAATGGAGACTCTTTTTTAATTATTTACATATAGTGGTGATTTTTAATTGCGAAAATATGAGGAAACAAAATTACTAATTACAAATACAAATAAGGGGGTATTTCGGATGGATGACGACTGATAACGTTGAGTTAAAACCTGTTGATGCGATGACTTAACTTTTGAAAATGATGGTGCTTTTTCGCTGAGAAAAAATTCTGCTTGTTGTCTTGCTCCATTGGGATCGGGAACAGAAGCCATTGCTGAATTGGATATTAAAAATCCTAAAATAAGCAATGAAATGACTTTTATTGTATTGTATCGTGGTTTCATAGTGCTATTTTTCAAAGAATTTGATTATAAATTACAAAAATGTTTACATATGGATGATACAAACAAATGACTTTAAGACATTTATAGTCTTGCATCTTGATTCTATAATATTAAAAATTATTGAACAACAATTTTTTCGACTTTATGAAATTCATCTGTTACTACTGATATAAAGTAACTCCCCGAAGGTAATTCAAAATTAATAGCCTGACTTTCGAGAATACTATTACTAGTTTTTACCTTACCACTCATGTCAATAAAACGAACAAGCGCCGTTTCGTTGACTTTTAATTTCGGAAGTGAAATATGAATCTTTCGATCTGATATCAATGTTGGATAAATTTTTATTCCTCCGGAGAAATCTTCTTTCTCATTTTCTAAAACACTTTTGACTTTCATTCTCACTGAACTTTGTGAAAAACAGCGATTTTTATCGGTAACTTTTATTGTTAACTGGTCACCATTGGCAGGAATTAAAGAAACAACATCTTCTTTACCAATCAATTTTCCATTCTGATACCATTCGAAAGAGTATGGAGCTGTACCTCCGTTTACCTGATAACCCATCAACCCCAACACAACAGTCATTCCTCCGGGTATTTCTTCGTCGAATAACACAACTACCTTTAATGACTCTTTTGCTTGTTGTGGGAGATTCATTTTTACAATAGTTTGAGAGATGCCGGTTTGTATAGTTACAAATATTAAACTAATATATAGAATTGCTTTTTTCATGACTTTGGATTTTATTGTGTTACTACTAACCTGAAACCGGTATTTTTACACATAAAAAATACTCTAGGATTTCCTTCGTACATATCATATCCATTGGGTTTTATAGATCTCCTGTCTTTTACATTACAATCGGTACTAAACATTAATTCACTTACATAACTACCACCCCGTACAACTTTTTTAGTTCCGGTTGAAGGTCCAATGGGGTCGTTCTGGTTGGCAGGTACAATAAGCGTGTTGTTTTGAATCGGAAAACCAAAATTCTGATCGTACCAGTCGCTACACCATTCACTGACATTGCCACTCATATCGTATAATCCAAGTTCGTTGGGATTTTTATCGCCCACATCGTGCTTTTCTCCACCTGAATTTGAATAATACCAAGCAACATCATCCAGCTTATCGCTTCCAGCATATTTCTTCCCCTGATAATATTTTCCACCACAGGCGGCATATTCCCATTGTGCTTCGGTAGGAAGTTTGAAGGTTTTAGCTGTAATTTGATTAAATGCAGTCAAAAATTTGCCATTTACGTCATTCCAGTTTGTTGCACTCACAGCTTGAAATGGTTTTAAGTGCTGAGAATGTCCTGTAAATTCTGGAATGGTATCGTAAGGAAGGGTTTTCATTACAGTTTTCCAAAGTTGGTTGGTAACTTCTGTTTCCATAATGTAGAAGTCAGAAAGTGTAACCTGATGTGCAACGCCATAATAGGATATATTATCCGATCCACTCATTGTAAATACCCCACCTTCAATTTTTCTTAATGCAATGTTTATTCCTAAAATATTCAAAACCATTCTTGACGTTCCATCTTGAACAATCTTAATTTCTTTCGATTTTTTTCCAGTATTAATGGTTACCTTTCCTTCTCTTTTAAACTCCTGATTTTCATTAGATCCAATCAGAAATGCCGTATTACCTTTACCTGAATTTGCTGATAAACTTATCCAATTTGCAGAAGCCGTAGCTGTCCAACTTTCATTAGTACGTACAATTACTAAACATGCGTCTTTGTAGCTTGCAAACTCTACAGATGAAATAGATGTGCCTAGTGAATCGACCAAAACCGGTGGTTTGTCTGTATTTATTGGATCACAAGAATGGAATAAATACAATACACTTAATAACAATAGAATAGGGGCTATTCTTGTTTTTCTAAATACGCTTTTCATATCCTTCACAAATAAAAAAAAATCATTACAAATTCTGAATTAAAACAAGAATTCAATGAAAAAATTAAAGAATAAATATTAATTTACTCAACTTTCGCATTAATAAATGTAGAAATATCAAAGACATACAAGAATGCAGTGATTTTTATACTTGCAGTTACCTGCTCCCCTCCCTTCTCCCTCAAGCGGAACAAATATACATGGAGTTGGGGGTGAGCTTGCCTGTCGTAGGTAAGGTAGAACGAAAGTAAATCACCAAAGTAATATTTGTATAGCCAATTGATAGTCAATTAATATGGTTTTAAGATAATCATTTAAACAATAAATTAGAGACATTCGAAAGTTGAATTAATTCAATAAAAAAATTGGGAAGATACAATTCGTACAAATTATAGTTGCACCTAATATTTTTTTACACTTGCATTAAAAAACATATGACATGTAAAACAGTTTCTAAGCATGTTTTAGATTTTACATCACTCTAACATGCATTTCCTATATCAGAACACAAAAAAACACATTGTAAAAGGATTACCCTAAATGAATATATCTTTTTTAGATATACTAAGTAATATTAATACCTTCTACGTCCTGTATATATATTGTTGTAGGACTTGTAAATAACTGTTCTCCTTTGTCCATTACCCCATGCAACACCCACATCGCGATAGGCTTTAATTAAATCGCGTGTTAATCCTATATTATAATCATAGAAAAACTTCCATTCTCTTTTATCTACCTCTCTAATTCGTTTTTCAATTTTTGCAGCCAAAGGTTTAATTTCATCTACACACGATGAATTTGGATCAATGGACGAAAGTATAGCACCAGCCTGATTAGCTGCATCCCAGCTTTGACCTGCATTCCAGCAATTGGTAGCTGCATTGATTTTTTCCTTACATTCAAAATCAATTTTTTGTTTAAAAATTACTTTGGCTACGTTCATGGCTTTATTCCAACAGTCGGGACATACATCGGGTATAGTTGTTAGGTTCCAAATGGCTTCATCAAACTGATTCATATCCGCTAATGTCTTTGCATTTTTAATAATAAAATCACATTGCGCATTAAAATAAGATATGATTTTTGATTTACCTTCCTCAATAAACGATTGATATGCCGGATTGTTAGTCTTCATGTTTTTCAATGCAGAAAGGTAGGCTTTTGCCTCATTTTCGCCTACACCCTTTACTGTTGTTGAATAATTTGAAAATGCTTTACCATCTATTCCATCGGCAATATACATGTTTACCGACATAGTAAATGCCTGCATAACAGGTGCAGTAGGTGTTATATCTTTCGATAGCACATCTATGTTGGCAGTTAAAATAAATCGCATCAAATTGGTCGAACCTGTAATCCCGTTTTGTGTGGCAATTTGCATAAGTTTGTTTTCAAGCACTTTTGCAGCTGCCGGAGGGATAGCTCCATCATTATCAGGAACCCACACTGTAAGTGCGAGTCTTTCTGTATCAGACATTTGCTGTGCACTTGCATTCAAAGCAAATAGAAATAAACCAATTATAAGATATTTAATTAGATTTTTCATAAAGATGTATTTTTAATATTGTACAAAGCCAATTTTGCTTACTTTTCTCCAATCACTAGTTGAGCTTGACCTAAACCACGAGTCATTAACTTGGCAGTGATTTTGTATCTGTCAGCAAGCATTTTTTGCAAATCACGTGCCCATCCACGTGTGTCAACAGGTCGATTATTGGCATCGTAAAGCGGAATACGAACTTGTTCGAATAACATGGTGTTTTCTGTTGCATCCGACAAGCTAAATCTGTTTTTTACTGTATTATCCGACACCCAATTTTCAATAATTTCAGACAATTCTTTGCCTGCATATTCGTTTTCGAGATCTCCGTCGAAAGAGCTGAAAGTCATTATTCTCAAGCTAACTTCGCGACCATTGGCAAATAAATCGTCGAAATGTTTTTGAAGCTGAACATTAAAATTGTCGATATGTGCTAAAACAGCTTCTTCTAATAAAACGGGCAATTCGGCTGAAAAAGAAGGTTGTCCGGTTCCAGAAGCGCCTGCAATTTGTTTGTCGGTATAGGCATCAATTCCTTGTAAATTGAATGTTATTGAACGACGTGGACCCGTATTATTTATCGACCATGTAAGTTGCATAATGATATCGGCTTTTGCTACTTTTTTCAGCTTGTCGATGGGACTTTCATTGACATCAGCGCCGGTTTTACTGCTTAGCATGGCATCTTCTGCCGATTGACCTTGCATTGATTTCATTGCCGATTCTAAATTTTTCAAAGGAAAACCACGCTCAGTCATCATTTCATTAATTTTGCTTATTACATTGAGCAACTCTGTACTTTCTTGTAATGCCTTTCTGTAATCGGGAATTTTCATTGTACTTCCCATATTGTCAAAAACACTTATAAAATTGTTTTTCACGCACCAATTATCACTTGGCACAACCATAATTGTGGGTTTTTTAGCTTGCGATAAAACTGAAACACTTATTAATAAAGCAAATAAGGTAAATGCTATGCTTTTTAATTTTTTCATTTTACTAATAATTTTATGTTGTTAATATTATAATAATATCAAATATAAGTAGTTTTTTATGTGCTAATTTGGTTTGACAAATCAACTCTTATAAGCTGAGAATATCATTTAAAATTTGAATAGATAATCATGCTATGATTATTACGAATTTACAAATTTATTGTGGTTTTAAGGTATTCTGCTAAAATAGAGCTTATTACATGCCACTACTTAAACTTTTTATAATTCCGGCTTCCTCCAAATCTTTTCTTAATCCGGCCACATTTACTGAAACTACCACCCCAATTTTGTATTCGTTACCAACTTTCAATCTATCTTCGGCAGCCACAGAGCCATCATTAGAGATATTTACAAATTTCATGTATTTACCGCTGTTTGAAAAAAAGTTTTTGAAAAACTCTGACTGATTTATTTCAAGATTTGGATCATTGCTAAGCGGGTGTTGTCCCGGAATGCCTTGTACGCCACCAAATCCCTTGAAAATGATGCCATGAACAGCGTTTTTTTTTGCCTGTTCTATAGCTAAAACCGGTCTTCGCGAATAGGACCAAACTTTTATCAGGTAGGTTCCTTGAGTGCCCACACCGGCGGGTTCAATTTCGTAATTCCAACTCACCCGTTCCTGCTTCATAATACCTGTCGACTGTCCTTCGTAATCGGTCGAAGACTGAGAAGTATATCCATTGGCTAGATATTCTTTTAATTCGGAACGCAACACGCGTACAATCACACTGTATGTAACGGTCTTGGAATCGCCCATGCCTTTGCGGAAAATTTTATTGTCCAGTCTTTCATCCCTGCCCGAAACAAATTTTTTATAATCCCCGCCTTTGTCCGAAAAAAATCTATTGAAGAAGTCTTCATATTTCATTTCGGCATTCACTTCGGGAACTAATGGACGAGGGTTGCAGTCTGGATTTCCTTTTCTTATCCCTTTGAATAACACATCTCTTACAGCTATTTTCTTAGCCTGATCTACTGCGTCAATTCGATTGCGGCCAGTACCCCAAACTCTTAAAGTTACCGAACCATCCATTTCAACTCCAAGACATTCAGGTTCAATATTATATTTCCCTATATTTGAGTTACGTTGGGCTTCACTATTAAATGTCCATAAGCATACTATGAGTATTAAACTTATTGTTTGAACTGTTTTTTTCATTTGTTTATAATTGTTATACCTGCCCCCTAACCCCCTAAAGGGGGAATATGACGGGTAATGATTTTTTAGCAATCTATAATTATCTACATGAATTTATAAAATTTTTATTTTGATATGGGTTTTTAATTTTTTCGATATTAATTCTTTTTAAAAACCACTGCTTAATCCTTTAAGAATTCCACCATCTTCAAGGTCTTTTCGAAGTCCGGCTACATTGACCGAAACAACTACCCCAATTTTATATTCCTTACCTACTTTTATCCGGTCTTCGGCTGAAACACTGCCATCGTTCGATACATTTACGAATTTCATATATTTATTCCCATCAAAAAAGTTTTTGAAAAATTCAGCTTGTTCTATTTCAAGATTTGGGTTGTTAGTCAATGGTCTTTGACCAGGTATTCCACTTACACCCATAAATCCTTTGAAAATAATGCCATGCACTGCATTTTTCTTAGCTTGTTCAATTGCTACCAAGGGTTTTTTGGAGTACGACCATACTTTAATTAAATAAGTACCTTGCACTCCAACACCAACAGGTTCAATTTCATAAACCCAGTTTTTGGTGTCTTTGTCAGCTTTTCTGTTTTGGCCCGAAATACATAGTGTAAAGCCTAAAAGTAAGGCTATTACTAAACTTTGAATTTGAATTTTGTTTTTCATATACGCTTATTTTAATAGTTAATACATGAGACCTTTTATTTAGAATCTGATTTTCAAATTAAGAACGCTAAATACTCCAACACCATTCTTGTCAATACTATCGAAACCCCATCCGGGAGTAATGGAGGAGGAATTTTGAATTAAAGTTTCATTATTTCCGGTTTTTGCGGCATTACGTATAAAAATCCCCGGCCTAAATTCAAGACATGCTGATGGAAAGATGTTCCAACCAATACCCATACTGAATGGGAAATATAATGATGACCAAGAATAATCCTTTTTAGAATCATCTGAAATGTCCAAATCATCTTTTTTAGTAAAACTATAAGAATAATATCCAAATCCAATCGTGGGTTTTATGTAATAATTGCCATGCTTACTTAAATAATAATCTTTCGAAAGATTAATAGAAATTGCGCTTGTGCTACCTGAAAATACATCTCCAGTTGTAGACAGTATCAATTTATCGGTCTCAATATTTCCTAAATTAACATCTTTCATACTGTTTATAGATATGTCAATACCCAAATGTAAGCCCGGAATGTTCATATATTTTGATATTCTATAATCGGCACCTATAAAAAACCCACCTAAAGACTTATTTGATGCTGAATTAACACCTATACCTACTATCAAACCATAATCTTCTTTACTTTCCATAAACATGCCTTCATATAGTTCTTTGCCATTTACTTGCTGAAATTCAGAAGGTTTAGATTCTCCGGTAGCGATTTTTTTATTGTCGATAATTTTTTTTGCTCTAACAACACCCATGCGGTTGGTTTTCTGATCACCATTCTTTTTCTGTTCAATTTCGTAAACATAAAACCTTTGATCAATATATAATCCTTCTTTTGTGCCCAATTTAGCTTTTACCGGGTAAGTTTTAAAAACTGTGACTTTCAGTCTGAAGTCTTCAATTTTTCTACTTAAATCGAAAATTGCATTCGTTTGAATTGTAACAGGCATATCTTCAATTAGCTCATTGCTTGTTTTTTTCTTTTTGGATAAATAAACTGCACTTTTGGGGTCTTTTGGTTGAGTTGATCTTACGTTACCGCTAGCGCTTGTAACATAGCTGACAGGGAAAGTTGCAGACTTCCATTTTTCAACTTTATTAATATCATAACTGTTTTTATCAACCCAATAGTCCGAATAGAAATTACTCGAAACAGAATCACCGAAATTTATTTTGTATGCGTAAACATTGTAATTGGCAATAAATCCTTCATCTGTCCTTTTTACAGGGGTATAGTTGGTCTTTTTTCTGTTTTGTTCATCTATTCTGTTGTAATACTCTTCCATTGTATAAAACTCCGAAATTTCGTAAAGCAGTATATATGACTTATCAATAAGCTGTTCGCCGAGCATTTCAATACGATTGGTGTTTGAACTACGCGAAATCATCGCATCGGCATCAGTAGAAGTATATAATCCACGTTCAGAAACGTATAAAAAATTAAAATTTCCATCTACATCTCTATTCCACCATTTTGCCATGATAGGGTTGGATGCATTTAGAAGGTAATCATTGATTTTTTGTGATTTTTGAGGATCGTTTGATGTAACTTTACTCAGATATGGGAAGTCAATTTTGTGGTTGTCAAACTTTGTGTTAAGCTCAATTTCTTTGAATTTTTTCAACAAAACTTGTTCGTTTGCATTGCGGGGTTCAAAAAATAAAGAAGTAATTGTTGGACGAAAATACTTTGTATTTACCTTTTTGCTTGTGTTCTGACTTAATAATTGTGGCAAAATACCAACAACAATTAGTAGTAAAATTAATTGTTTCATATATTTATTTTTTTCGAGTGTGTCAATTAATATTAGTATAACATTCAAGATAAATTCGAATTGTGCTAATGTATTGAATTTATGTGAAATGGCTGACTTTACCTTCGTGTAAAATAAAAAATGGAAAATTATATCATCCTCATCTAAATCAAATCTTTTTATTTATTTTAAGTATATGCTGAATAAATTCGGATTTGTTTGCAAATATAGCAAATTAATTCTTTAATTCATATTTATTTTGTTTTATTTTATAATGTTCAATTTTGAAGCTGAATGTTGTGCTTCATGTTAATTTCTTAGAATAATGAGAACTGCCAATTAATTAAGCAATCAAGCCCAATAAAATGAATCTAACTAAGCAATATCTATTAATAATAGAATTCTTAAATATAAAATATATGATTTAATATTCTCAATCACTTAAAATATAAAATAATGTTGTTTTTACACAGATTATGAGTAGAATAGGTATCTATTTATAGTTAAGATACTTTGCAAAATTGTAAAAAAAATACCCTATTACAAATTAAAGTAATAGGGTAATTAAAATATAATCGAAATTGATTATTTGTTTTTAATTGCTTCCACAATTTTTTCTTCCAACTCGGAAGCTAATTCAGGATTGTCTTTAATAATTCCCTTGGAGGCATCTCTACCCTGAGCCAGTTTGGTTTCGCCATAACTAAACCATGAACCACTTTTCTTGATAATGCCATATTCAACACCCAAATCGAGTATTTCACCCGTTTTTGAAATTCCTTCGCCAAACATAATGTCAAATTCAGCTTTACGGAATGGTGGTGCAACTTTATTCTTTACAACTTTAACGCGTGTTTGGTTACCAATTGCATCTTCACCATCTTTTAATTGACCAATCCGGCGAATATCCAAACGAACTGAAGCATAAAATTTTAGTGCATTACCACCTGTAGTTGTTTCAGGATTTCCGAACATAACACCAATTTTTTCGCGCAACTGGTTAATAAAAATCAATGTCGTATTGGTTTTATTGATATTAGCTGTAAGTTTACGCAAAGCCTGCGACATTAAACGTGCCTGTAAACCCATTTTTGAATCACCCATATCGCCTTCTAATTCAGCTTTTGGAGTAAGAGCAGCTACCGAGTCAATTACAACTATATCAACCGCCGATGAGCGAATCAATGAGTCAGCAATTTCGAGAGCTTGTTCTCCATTATCGGGTTGCGAAATCAACAGTTCATCAATATTTACACCTAATTTTTCAGCATAAAACCGATCAAATGCATGTTCAGCATCGATTATGGCAGCAATTCCACCTGCTTTTTGTGCTTCGGCAATAGCATGAATAGCCAATGTCGTTTTACCTGAGGATTCAGGTCCATATATTTCTATTACGCGTCCACGAGGATAACCTCCTACACCAAGTGCTACATTTAGTCCGATCGATCCAGTAGATATTACCGGAACATCTAACACTTTATTATCACCCATACGCATGATAGTTCCTTTACCATGATCCTTGTCAATTTTATCCATTGCTAATTGCAATGCTTTTAGCTTTTCTAAAGACGGTTTTTTCATTTCGTCGGTTGTTTTTTCTGCCATAATCGTATTTATTATTGTTTTTTTATTTTTTTGTGAAGATATATTTTGCAAATGATTTTACAAAGATAAAAAATTTATTTGTCAAAAACATGATAATATTTTTAATTTTTTGTTGTTGACTTTAAGTGTGTTTTGACAAAATTACTTATCTCCCAATCCAAGCCATAAAAACCCCCAAAGGGGTAGGAGTTACTCCATTATTTCAAGTTTGGCGAATTTCAACAAGAGTGATTTTACACCTTTTTCTCCAAAATCAATTTCAGCTTTTTCATTTCCATTAACCATACTTATTTCCAATACTTTACCAATTCCAAAAACAGCATGTTTTACAAACGAATTCACAGGTATCGGGCTGTTTGTTATTGTAATCTTAACAGTATCGGCGCTTGATTCAATTTTTGATAATCTTTTAGGTGCAATGGGTAAATTTGTATCAAACGAAATGGGTTTGGGTATTGCACTTTGTTTGAACCGATTGCGCTCAAATTCCATATCATCATCCCAATCTCTGAATCGACTTTGTTTGGGTTCAAATTCGGGTTCTTTAGGTAAATCAAGGTATTGTGAATCAATATCTTTAATGAATCTGCTCGGGTTGGCGAAGTTTGATTTTCCATTCCTGAAACGAGATTTAGAATAACTGATAAAACACATTTCTTCGGCACGCGTGATAGCTACATAAAACAAACGACGCTCTTCTTCCAACTCACGTTCGCTCGAAGTAGTATATGCCGAAGGAAACAAATCTTCTTCCATGCCGACAATAAACACTGCCCTAAACTCCAAACCTTTAGCTGCATGTACTGTCATCATTGTAACTTTTTCAGAATGGCTATCTTTATCAGTGTCCTGATCGGTTAACAACGAAACATCAGCCAGAAAATCGGGTAGAAGTGATGCTTCACTATTTGCTTGTTTTGTTTCACAAAATTCATGTATGGCCTTTAAAAGTTCCTGCACGTTTTCCTGTTTACTCATGTTTTCGGGTGAGCGATCCACGAATGTATCACTTATCAATCCGGTCACTTTCACTATGTTACTCACAATATCATAAGCATTTTGTGCGGTAACTTGTTCAGAAAATACCCTTATCATTTCCCTGAATTGTGCTAATTTATTGGCAGTACCAGCATTTACTGCTAAATTATAGCGAAGCATATTAGTCAACACATCCCATGCACTAACTCCATGGAGTTGAGCACATTCAATTACTTTATTTACTGTTGTGTCGCCAATTCCACGTATAGGATAGTTAATAATGCGTTTTAAAGCCTCTTCATCGTTGGGATTGCAAATTAATCTGCAATAGGCTATAACATCTTTAATTTCTTTGCGTTGATAAAATGAAAGTCCACCATAAATTCGGTAAGGAATGCCTTTTTTGCGCAGTGCTTCTTCTAAAACACGCGATTGTGAGTTGGTGCGATACAATATGGCAATTTGCTGAAAATCGAATTTTTCTTTGTAACGTAAATCAGAAATGTAATTCGAAACCACAACACCTTCTTCCAAATCGGTAAGAACACTCAGAATTTTTATTGGATTGCCATTTTCTTTTTCTGAAAAAACATTTTTTCTAATTTGTGCTGAGTTTTTGTCAATCAGACTATTAGCGGCATTCACTATGGTTTGTGTCGACCTATAGTTTTGTTCCAGTTTGAAAACCTGTGCATTGTTATAGGCATTTTTGAATTGTAAAATATTATCAATATTGGCTCCTCTAAACGAATAAATGCTTTGTGCATCATCGCCCACCACACAAATTTTTTCATGCTGCTCAGCCAACTTCTTCACTATCAGATATTGAGCAAAATTTGTGTCCTGGTATTCATCAACTAAAATATAATTGAAAGCATGTTGGTATTTTTGCAAAACAGCCGGGTGATTCCTAAATAAGACATTGGTTTGCAGCAACAAATCATCAAAATCCATGGCATCGGCTTGCTTACAACGATTACAATACATGGTATAAATGTCCGACATCATGGGTACTCGCGCCATAAGATCTGCTTTCATCAAGTCCGAATTTCCAATATATGCTGTTGGTGTAATCAGGTTGTTTTTGGCAAACGAAATTCTTGAGTGAACATAACCATGTTTGTAAATTTTTTCATCAAGTTTAAGTTCTTTTACTATGCTTTTTATCAGGCTGTTTGAGTCCGAAGTATCATAAATAGTGAAATTCTTGGTGTATCCAATTAATTCAGCTTCAGTGCGCAGAATTCTTGAAAAAATGGAATGAAATGTTCCCATCCACAGGTAACGTGCAGTTTTTTCACCAACCATAGTGGCGATGCGTGCTTTCATCTCTCTAGCTGCCTTATTTGTAAAAGTCAGCGCAAGAATCGACGAAGGAGCAAAACCCTTTTTTAGCAAATAGGCAATTTTAAAAGTCAATACACGTGTTTTACCTGAACCGGCACCGGCAATTACCAGTGAAGCTCCATCGGTATACTCAACTGCTTGCCTTTGGTTATCGTTTAGTTCGTTTAAAAAATCCATATCTGGTTTAAATTGATAATCTTAGATTGTTAGCTGCCAAATTTGAAACTGCAATAATATTTTAATAACTTTTTAATTCGTAGAAATACAGTAAGTTGACTGTTGCAATTGACTCTATTTCAATATAGCAGGTTTTTTAAAACAAACAAATCAATCTCATTACAAAGTTAGTAAATTGATTCATACTTTGCTAAATAAGTTTTCAACAATTGAGTTTTGTAATTATTGCTTATCTTTGTACTGAAATTGAGTTAATTAAATGACCTTTTTTTGTTGATAAATTAGTTTGATTTTAAAATTTCAATTATTCCTTTTTATAAATCAACTATTATTTTTCAATGCAAAAGTTGTGTAAACTTATTCTTAAACTTGCTGGCTGGAAAGCTTTTGTAACGGTTGCTGAGCCAACTAAAAGTATAATTTGTGTTGCCCCTCACACAAGTAATTGGGACTTTCCAATTGGTAAATTATCCTATTTAGCATTAGGGCGCAAGTCTTCTTTTTTGATAAAGAAATCCTGGTTTTTCTTTCCTATGGGTTATTTATTCAGTGCTATGGGTGGAGTACCTATCGACAGATCAAAACGTTCATCAGTAACACAGCAAATGGCTGATGAGTTTGCCAAAAGAGATTCTTTTCATTTAGCCATAACTCCCGAAGGAACCCGAAGTTTAGTGCCTAAATGGAAAATGGGTTTTTATCATATTGCCGTACTAGCCAAGGTACCTATCCAATTGGCTTATATAGATTATAAACATAAGGAATTGGCTATCAAAGAAATCTTTTATCCTACCGGAGATGAAATTGCTGATTTGGAGCACATTCAAGCGTATTATAAAGACATAAATGCGAAGTTTCCCGAAAAATTTAATTTGTATGTGGATAAAATTCAAAAGTAAATATAAATTTCAGCCCACCCATCTCCCTTAAGGCGAAGTTTGTAGGTCTTTAATAAAATATTTATTGTACATAATGATTGTAAAAAAGGCACTTTTCAATTTTGAAAAGTGCCTTTTTCTGTAACTTAAAACTCTACCGGACTAAATAAGTTTTTAGTACTTAAGGTTGTAATTTTCCCTTGATTCTTTTCAATCTGTTTTGTGTTAATTGTTTTGGAATCACCAACAATAATAATAGATACCGCTTTTCCCTTAATTTCTTTGTTATAGAATTCAACAATTTGATCAAAAGTCAAACTTTCAATTTTTGGGATATTTGTTTTAGCAGGATCATCTGTATATCCTAACATTTTCCAACTATTGTAAACCATACTTTTATTTCTGTTCGATGGCTTATTTGTCAAATAATTTTGTTTTAAATATGTTTTCAAGTTATCCATTCTTTCAGGATATTTGGGCATTTCAGTCATCAATTTCATGTATAAATCAATTGCATCAGCAGCTTTATCGCCTTGTGTGCCAACATATCCTAAAAAGTATGATTCTTTATTAGCTATTGGAGGCGTAACAAGTGCGCCATAGGCTGTATATGCCATGGAGTTGTTTTCACGAATCTCATTCATAACCAGACCATTAAATCCTCCGCTAAAATATTGATAAAAAGCATCGTACATTACTTGTTGTTCGGGTTTAAATTCGGTACCATTTACGTAAAAGTAAATTTTTACTTGTTGAGCCTCATTATTTGGAATAAAATAGATTGTTGGTTTTTCGTAAGTTATTCTATTTTTAATAATTGGGGATTCTGATTTTTTAACCTGTGCTTTAAATGGCAAGTTTTCCTTAAAAATTTGAGCAATTTGTTCAGCATCTTTAGCTCCAACATAATGAACTTCAGCTTCATAATCTGTAGCACGAATAATTTCGCCGGTTAATTCACTGATTTTTGCATAATAAACATCTGTTATTTTCAAACGGTCAATATAATCAGACTTGTCTTTGTATAATGCATATTCAAGTAAAGCGTTTGAAATTGTAGAAATATCAGAAGTTTCAATTGAAAGTCTGCTTGAAATTTCTGATCCTTTAACTCTGTCTAATTGTTTATCATCGAGTTTTGGCATCAATGTTTGTCTTGTCATCAATTTACATGCTTCAACCAGATTCTTTTCATCACCCATTAAGTTGATATAGAAATAATTATCATCAACAGAATAAGAAGATCTTACATTGAGTGCACTAAATTCTTTGCGTACTGTTTGAGCATCGCTCGAAGGTAAAATCCCTGCTGAGTTCATTAAAGCGGCAGCATATTCTAATTTAGGCATTTTGATTGTACCTACACCATATCGTATAGTTAAAGTAAAAATATCATTTTCTTTGTTTTGATTATAAAACAAATTTATATTGTCATATAATTTAATTGTTTTAATATCAGAAAAATTATTGTATTCTTCATTCACTGAGTTCACAGGTAGGCTTTGAACCCATTTAGAATATTCAGTACGTTGACCTTTAGGTTGATCAAGGGCTTTAATATCTGGTTTTTTGAGTTTGGTTTTCTTTGGTTTCCCTTCTTCTATAGATATAGTTATATTATTTCCCGAAAAATATTGTTTTGCTACTTTTTGCAAATCTTCTTTACTTAAAGCATTTATCTTATCGTTCATTTCAAAAAACTCAGTCAAAGGTTGGTTGTATGCAAATAATTCAGTTAATACTTCTGTTTTAGCAGCCGGAGTTTCCATTACCAATGTGTATTGACGAAGCATGTTGTCTTTTACAGATTTAATACGCCAATCTTCTATTTGTCCGTTTTTTACTTTGTCAACTTGAGTCATTATCTGTTTCTCTGTCGATTTATCCGATTCATACATTCTTTGTGCTAAATCATAATAAGGCACAGCCATAACTAAAATTCGTCCATCATCACGGCGTGTATCATTATAAACACTTACACTGCTTATATCGCCATCTAAAGTTAGCTTATCTAAAAGTCCGGTTCGCATAGAGTTTGATAACAACTGAGTACAAACATCCAATGCCAGCTCATCTTTATGTCCTTTGGCTACACCTTGATATCCTTTAATAAGTTGTGGAGCATAAGATAGTTTTTCTGAAAATTTTGGATTACCGGTAAAATTAGCCAAAGGGAATTTTTTACGTTCCGGTATCGGACGATTTTCAAGTCGACCAAATTTTGCTTTAATTAAAGGTATAGCTTTTTCTGAATCAAAATTTCCAACTAGTACTAAGGCCATATTGGAAGGTACATACCAAGTGTTGTAAAATTCGATTAATTTGCTTAAACGAGGATTTTTTAGATGTTCAGGTTTGCCAATAATATCACGTCCATAGGGATGAGTTGGATATAAATTCGAAAACATAAAATTATTCACATGAGTATTCCTACTATCCTGATACATATTATATTCTTCAAAAACGTTTTCAAGCTCAGCCTGAAACGATCGAAAAATTGGTTTCATCAGTCGTTCTGAATTCACCTCTAACCATTTTTCCATCTGAAAAGCCGGGAAATTATTAAAATACACTGTCATGTCATAACTTGTTCCGGCATTCAGACCTTCACCGCCCATACCTTCAATTAAGTTTGAGAAATCTGTTGTAATAGTATATTTTGCTTCTTCCAATGATACTCGGTTAATTTTTTTTATTAAAGTATCTCTTAAAATCGGATCTGTAGTAGATGAATATTCATCATAAAGCTTAATTATACTTTCGTACAAAGGTTTTTCTTTATTCCAATCCAAGGTGCCAATTTTTTCGGTCCCTTTAAAAAGCACGTGTTCAAGATAATGTGCAAGTCCTGTAAATTCTTCCGGTTCATCTATTGACCCGGCGCGCACTACTACTCTACCCGAAACATCAGGTTGATTTTTATCTTCCCAGAGATAAACTGTTAAACCGTTATCGAGTTTAAACTGTTTTAAACCATGTACATCGGCTGCTGAAACCAGAAAGCTGAGACATACAAACAAAACACAAAGAATTTTTTTCATAAAAACAAAAATTTAAATTTTATGGTTGTTAATAGCGAATACAAAGTAAATAAAACAATTTTACATACGAAATAGTTTTAAAAAAAAACACCGAAACATTTTGTTCCGGTGTTTTTTGATTTTTAAATATGATTACAATTTTTTTGTAATTAAGTATGTATCATTTTTCACTCCAAAGCTACCAGCAGAAACTATCCATTTTATTTTAAATGTGAAAGTTGATGTGGCACTATTATAATATTTTTTATCTGCAGTTGGATAATATGCAGAAACCATACCATATTTAGCATCTACGTAGCCTGTTGTTACAATAATAAAATCTTTAGCAGAAGTTAATGTTCCAATCATATTAACTTCTCCTGGTTTAACAGCTTCATCCCATTTAAATGTAACATTATAACCTGGCATCCAACAGTCTTTAAGACGATAAACTTTAGTAGATGGAGAGTATTCCAAATTTTGATCCCATGTGTCTCCAAAGAAGACACTAGTATATTTTCCATTTGCATAAGGAGAAAAATCCTCTTTTAAAACATTTAATTCTAATTTTGGATAAACCTTTTGCGCTGCATAAGGATTTGTTTGTTCGGGATCAACAATTATGGCAACATGATATTTTTTCATTAGTTGCATTTTATCTACGACTACATCAACAGCTATCGAATCTTGACCTGCTTTGAATGTAACAGTTTGTGGCACACTAAAAATGCTATCATGAACTGTTTCAACAGAAAGACTTACTGTCTGATCTTCCTCAAATTTTTCTCTACCAATAATTATTTTAAAGCTTTTCTGGTCTATACTCAAAATCGGTGATGTTACATTACTTACTCTGAAAAACACATTAGTGCTGTTTGGATTTGCAACAGGTGATGGTTCTCTAAGAATTTCATCTTTACAAGCAGTGAAGACAATTATTGTTAGACAAGCCAACAATATATTTATTTTATTTAATGTTTTCATAAAACTTTTTTTATTAGTTAATCAGTAATACCATCGGTTAAACCACTCCCTGCTCCAGGTGCTGGCGCAGATCCTTCATTGTTATTTGCAGATAGAGGAATACCTAAATTATTATTAGTTTCTTTTTGCGGAATACGCATTAATAAATATCCATCTGTATTAGCAATATTAAATTTAAAATTTGCTGGAAAGTTAGATACCACACTACTTTTAAATCTTACAATATTTTTACTCAAACGCATGATATCAGACATAGAAAAACCTTCACCCCAAAGCTCAACTCTTCTTTGAAACCAAACTTCGTCTTGAAAAGTTTTTGCATCAGATGCGGTTGATGTTACATAAGCAGGATTTCTATATGTTGTAATAAAATTCTTTAGAATATCTTTGCCTGATTGTAAATTACCTGCCATAGCAGTTGCCTCTGCCTTAATAAGAATCATTTCTTCAACACGCATTATACACCAGTCGCCAGCATTAATATTGTTGCCAATAAAACCATACTGACCAAATTTAACGTTTGTATACGGGATAAATGGTAATTTTACATCGGTTATTGAAAGAGAAGCAACTGCATCTCCAGTAGCACCTCCCCAAGAAACATTTTTTAGATTTGCTGAATGCAGATTTTTATCTACCCACCAACCTTTTCTAACATCTGTTTCTGGAATTTTGTCAAATAATAAAACATTAATTGATTTATAACATGCTACACCTGCAGAATAAGAATCACCAGAAAATGAACCTAATACAGATGGCCATGATGGATAAGCATCAGGGATATTTGTGGGAGTTAAAATAATACCCCACATCCAATTTTGGTCGTTTGCATTTATAAACGTTGGCTCTGATACTTGACTTATTGTATATGGAGTATAACCTGCCATTGCTTTATCTGCGTCTGCAGCTGCTTCTGCCCAATTTTCCATATATAAATTTGCACGTGCTCGAAGTCCATAAGCAACTTTTTGATCAATTTCACCTTTAGAATTTCTTGTATATCCTTCTAAATCTGCAATTGCAGCTGTTAAATCTTCAATAATAAGTTTATAAACATCTTTTAATGCTGCACGAGGATTATTTGATGGATTACCTGTCATATTTTCTGTTACAATTGGAACTGATGGTTTATCTTCGTTTCCTTTGTATTTAAATTGAAAATATGGTACCAAAGATAAATAATCAAATGCTCTAACTGCTCTTGCTTGTCCTTTGTATACTTTCAAAGTTGGGTTGTCTGTATCAACTGGTATTGTTGCTAAAATATCATTTGCCAATTTCAATTGATTATAAAAAACAGCCCAGCGCATATAAGGATTTGCATAAGTGTCACTTCGATCTGTATATTGACTACTAACTGTAAACCAATTATAACCACTATCATCACTTACCATGTCTGGTCCGTTTAAATCTTGAGAAAGACATACGGTAGGATAACCAGCATCATCATCTCTTGATGAAGTAGATCCAAAAACACAGTATTGGTTTCCAATTACTGAAAACATACCATTTACATCTGCTGATAATCTAGCAGGGAGAGCTAAGACTGTTTGAGTCTTTTGGTCGGAAGTAAAATTACCTCCCTCTGGAAATGTATTTAAATCCGTACAAGACGAGATGAATCCAGTTCCTAAAGCTAATATAAA
>CAMBSB010000097.1 GCA_945870155.1 Paludibacter jiangxiensis
ATGCCAACACTACAAACTCCAATAAATTGGGAAGAACTTCTGCCTTGAAAATTACCTCTATATAATACCAAAAGCGGGTTTCCAGTGTATGCTTCACTGAAAATCCGCTTTTTATTTATTAAATACGGCTAATTTGGGATGCTTACAAAATACATTTTAAAACAAAAAAGGATGCCATTTTTATGACATCCTTTCATTTTTCTTTATTTTAACTTAGTGACCCCGGCGGGATTCTAACCCGCGACCTTCAGAACCGGAATCTGACGCTCTATACAGCTGAGCTACGGAGCCATTGTGCAATTTTGCGGTTGCAAAGATAACAATTTTTCCGCATCAGACAATTAAGAATTAGTCTCTTCTTCCCAAATATATCAAAATATAATAAACCAATGTAGCCAATGAGCCAAGAGCTGCTACAACATAGGTATATGCTGCCGATTTTAGTGCATCTTTGGCAGGTTCGTTGGTTTCGTAATTGGTTATGCCGGCATTACTTAACCATGCCAAAGCGCGACTACTAGCATTAATTTCGACTGGTAATGTAATAAAACTGAATAAAGTTGTAACGGCAAAAAGGATAATTCCAGCCAATAATAACTGAGGAAATGAATTTACCAATAATATACCTGCCAGCAAAACCCACTGCATCCAGTTTGAAGCAAAACTAACTACCGGAACCAGTTTTGAACGCATAGTCAATGGAGCATAAGCTGTAGCATGTTGTACTGCGTGTCCACATTCATGTGCTGCCACTGCAGCAGCCGATACTGAGCACGACTCGTATACGCCTTCGCTTAAATTTACAGTTTTATTAACCGGGTTATAATGATCGGTCAACTGTCCGGGCGTTGAAATAACTTTTACATCGTAAATTCCATTGTCGCGTAACATTTTTTCAGCAATATCACGTCCAGTCATCCCATTTGGAATTCTAATTTTAGAATACTTTTTAAACTTTGATTGTAAACGCGACGAAACAATCCAACTTAATAGTGCAAATACACCAAAAATAATATAACTACCTAACATAATTTTTAATTTTAATTTTTATTCTACCTTTTCAATCAAAATCCTTGCCAAATGACTTTTTGTCAGTAAGGTATAAATGAATGTTTTAAATTTTCAGGTTATTTTTTATAAAATAAAAAAGACCGGCTGTTGTTTCTAACAAACCGGTCATATAAAATGTTTAGTGTTTTTTTATCAGGAAAAAAAATTATCGAATTATGGTTTGAGCACGATCCGGTCCTACCGATACAATTTTTATAGGCACTTCCAATTCTTCTTCCAAAAAGTTGAGATAAGCATTAAATTCTTCCGGAAACTCATCTTCGCTTTGCATTTTTGTCATGTCGGTTTTCCAACCTGCCAATTCAACAAACATAGGCTCAGCTCCGTCATTTAGGTCAAAAGGAAATTGTTCAGTTTCTACGCCATCAATTTTATAAGCAACACAAGCATTTATAGTTTCAAAAGTATCCATTACATCACTTTTCATCATAATGAGCTGTGTTACACCATTTATCATTACAGCATATTTCAATGCCACAAGGTCTATCCACCCACAGCGGCGTGGGCGACCTGTAACCGATCCAAACTCAAAACCAATTTTGCGCATTGTTTCACCCGTTTCGTCAAAAAGCTCAGTAGGGAAGGGGCCACTACCAACTCTGGTACAATAAGCTTTGAAAATTCCAAAAACTTCGCCAATATTCCGCGGTGCCACACCCAAACCGGTACAAGCACCCGCGCAAATTGTGTTCGACGATGTTACAAAAGGATAAGATCCGAAGTCAATATCGAGCATAGTGCCTTGTGCGCCTTCGGCTAAAACTTTTTTGTTCGATTTAATTGCGTTGTTTACAAAATGTTCACTGTCAATTAAATCGAATCTTTTTATGCAATCTATTCCTTCAAACCAAGCTTTTTCAAGTTCAGTTAAGTCATATTCATAATTGAGTTGTTTCAATATTTCTTTATGTCGAGCAATTGCAGTATTGTATTTTTCTTCAAAATTATGTAAAATATCGCCTACACGTACACCATTGCGACTTATTTTGTCAGTATACGTGGGTCCGATTCCTTTTCCGGTAGTGCCAATTTTTCCGCTTCCCTTTGCCGATTCGTAAGCAGCATCTAATAACCTATGAGTAGGAAGTATCAAATGAGCTTTCTTTGAAATTTTTAATCGCTCTGTGAGCGGATGTCCCGAAAGTTCAAGAGCTTCAACTTCTGCTTTGAATAATGCCGGGTCAAGTACAACTCCATTACCAATTACATTTATTTTATCCCCCTGAAAAATTCCGGAAGGAATTGAGCGTAGTACGAACTTCTTTCCTTCAAATTCGAGTGTGTGACCTGCATTTGGTCCTCCCTGAAATCGAGTTACTAAATCATAACCGGGAGTTAATACATCTACAACCTTTCCTTTACCTTCGTCACCCCATTGGAGACCTAATAATACATCTACTTTCATCTGTTTAAAATTATTTTTTTATTCTGAGATTAATTTTTGCGTTACACACTTTTTGCAAATACCATATAAATATAGTGAGTAATGTGTAGTTTCAAAGCTTGCAAATTGTTTTGAGTTAACAATTGATCGGATTTTTTTATCTGAAAATTCCTTTATGCTACCACATCGGGTACAAACAAGATGATGATGGGTTTGATTGCCAAAAGTTTTTTCGTATTGTGCTTTTTGTCCAATAAATTGATGTTTTAAAACTAAATTGCATTTTATTAAAAGTTCTAAAGTGTTGTAAACTGTGGCTAAACTAACACGATAATCTTTTTGCATCAAGTTAAACAAATAATCAACATCAAAATGACCTTCATGTACATATATTTGTTCCAATATAGCATATCTTTCGGGTGTTTTGCGATGTTGTTTTTGTACGAGATAGTTAGTGAAAATCTCTTTTAATACCTCGTATGTAATCTCATCTCTCATTTTTTACAACTTGTGTTACAAAAGTACAACTTTTTGAGCAATTTTATAATCAATTACTCAAAAATAAAATTTCATTTCTAATTTCTTCCGCAATATAATTTTGCCCCAAAGAGTCATTGTCACAGTATTCATTTATTTTTTGTGTTATAAGTGTTTGAGTTTCAATATTTATTCGGCAAAATCTACTCAGACACAATGCAATGGATTTGATGATATTAAATTCTTCTGACTTTATGTTTTCAAAAGCTTTCTGAATTATATAATGAATGTCATTGTTATCCAGGGTATTATAAATTCGAGCTGCCAGTACAAAACCTACAACTTTATCCCAAATATGATCTGAATTTATTGATTTCGTACAAATTTGATTCGCAAATTCGATTTTGCTAAATAAATTCATACAGCATTGCTCAACAAGTTCAATATTTTTTATTTCGGAAATCCAGTTCGATGCAATTACAGAGTTAAATTTATCAAGCGGTTGCAATAAGGTAGCCAAAATCATAGTTTCCCGTATTTTAAGCAACCAAAGTCTTTGAGCTAAATCATGATTTGGAGTATATTCTTGGGCAATTTCTTTCAAACGAGGAATGGATACACCAAAGTTTTTGTAGTAAACAATACCACTGTTTTTCATGCTATCGGACACAACACCATTCATCGAAAGTCTGATTTTTTGCTTAATTTCGTTGATTTGATTGTCAATAATGTCGTTCGAAATATAAAATTGCTTCATTTATCTAATGTTATCTATTGATTGTTAGTTACTTATAAAAACTCTACATTTTTTAAGCAAAACTATTGCATAAAATCAAATGCTGTAGTATCTTTGCACACTCAAAACATGGTGATCATAGCTCAGTTGGTTAGAGCGTCGGATTGTGGTTCCGAAGGTCGCGGGTTCGAACCCCGTTTTTCACCCCCAAAAAAAGGAAGAACAATTAGTTCTTCCTTTTTTTCTTTTCTACAACCGGTTTTTTAGTGTGTAATTTTGTTGCATCGTATAAATCAACAAATTTATAACCGGCATTTAAAATATCGAAAAGCAATCCATTCAATTTTGGGTAAAACTTATCTGTTCGTTGTTTATCCGAGCCTACATTAAACAACAATATTTGGCCATTTAAACCTTCCTTTTTTTCTAAATGAATTATCTTACTATAAATTTCGTTGCTCGAAAAATAATTATCGCGCATGTTTGGAGTTGTATCATCCGACCATGAATTTGTACCCGGCGTATAATTTATCAATGTTATACCTAAATCTTTTGACCAAATACTTATGCTATCGTTGTACCAAAACTGAGGTGGTACAAAAAATGGTGCATCAAGTTTATTAATGCCAAATTTAGCCAATTCTACGTAGTTTTGCCTCAAATCATCCATAAACATTGCTTTGGTAACTAATAATGTATCTCTTTGTCTTTTAGAGTTATATACAATGTTTTTATTTGAATGTGGCCCTACATAATGTCCTTCTTTGATTAAAGTTTCAATTGTTTTTTTGTTCTTTTTATTTCTTAAAAAATCGCCGGTAAAAAAGAATGATGCTTTAATTTTTTGTTGATTCAGGGCTTTAATTATTGTTTTTATTCCGTCATTATAATCATGTCCGGTAAAAGCCAAACTTAATTGTTTATTTGATGGATTAGTTCTGATTACAGCTCCATATTCATATTTATTTAAATCTAATTGAGCTTCTTCTTTTGCTTCAAGTTGCTTAGTCGAAAGCAAGTACATCAATGAGGCTGTTCCATCTATAGTTGGTTCGTTTGTAATAAAATCAAAACTATCATCTTGATAAACAGCCCATTTTGTTTGAAATGGTCCGTAATTGCCTGAGATGGAATTGAATCCGGGTATAATATTTTTGATGATTGAATTATTTACAGGGCCACTTATTAAGCCACCAATTAGTTTTTTATCTTTAGTTTTTATAAGGCCTGAATGCGGTTTTATTGGAAATTTCCCATTTTCAGGTAGTCCTAAGATCATTGAAATTCCCCATGGATTACATCCAAATAACCAATCGATTAAAGCGGTTTCGGATTCAATAAATCTGTTGTCGTTACTTTGTTTTCTGTATAGTATATATTGCGTTGCTAAGGCCGAAATATAATTATTCGAACGCCATATCATTGGCGAACCTATCATAAATGGATTGGTTTTGCTTTTTATATTTGCCCTGTTTAAATTAGCAAGTATATTTTGTTTAAAATCAGAATTTACCTTCGGATTCTCACTCCGTGCCAGCATAAAGTGCCCGTAGTTAATGAAAGGATACCATTGATAATGTTTAACTGAGTCGGTAAAAATCCAGGGTGAAACTGGTTCCATTTTACCATATCCTGTAGCCTCATTCAAATATTTAACTTCGTAAGTGAGCTGATATATCTGACTAGATGCTAGTTCCATATCGTCAACCCAATTATCTTCCTGATAGAATAAAGGTGAATTGGCCGGAGTTGCCTGACAAACTCCTTTATATTTTTTCCCAAATTCATACACATCTATGGCCTTTTTTTCCAACGATTTTGCATATCCTGCATAATGATCGGTCAATAAATATGAACCCAATGCAAAAGCAGATGCAAATTTTCCGGCTATTGAAGCTATGCCAGTTGATTGATTGCTAATATTAAACAGCCCCTGTGGTTTATTGGAAGCCATATAAACAGGTCTTTCTTTTCCTGCTCCCCATGAATAATCAGTACTATCCAGATGAGGTAGATTCGTTTTAGCTAAATCTCTGTCATCTCCCACCTGATGATAAATTACTTCATTTTCAGGATTCATTCTGATAAGCCAATCCAAGCCCCATTTGGCCTCGTCCAATATGTCAGGAATTCCATTGGGAGTGTTTTTGCCTATTTCATCAAAATTGTCTTTAAATACCGAAGGATTAGTTCTATAGGCATACAACATTTGAAAAGTTGCTGTTGCAATAGTTGAAGCAAATTTTATATTAGTAGCCGCATCATGCCAACCACCTTTAACATCTACCATTTTTATAGTAGGAAGAATGGGTTCGGGCACTATAGCTTGTTTTCTTGAATTTGGTTTTGTGTTGATAATAGGAATGTTGTAAGTGCTTTGTTTCAATTCGTTACCATAAACTTCTATACCATCGTTTTGATGACAATTTGTTTGTAAAAACGGATTATATCCACACCTTTGTGCACGCATAAAGTTAAGTAAAAAATCTGCCGTTCCATTGTAAACATTATTGTTGATGTAAATGTTTGGTGAATAGTAATGATCAACTTTTATGTAAAATGCACCTACAGTTGTAAAACTGCTAAAGTCAAGTGTATATGTGCTTAAAAATTGTTCAAATTGACCTGTTGGATAAACTGAATATAGTTCAGCAAGTTGTTCATTAGTAAGTACATCGTGTATAGTAAATTTAGTGAGTTTTATTTCTGTTGTACTAATAAAAACTGCTTTTTTTAATCCATCAGGATAATATCCTAATTGATTAATTCTTATCCAGGCATCGATTGCCGGTAATGAATGTAAGAAGGCAATTAGTAAAATGCTGGTTAATAATACTCTTTTTGTCATATTATAGTTATTATTTTTTGCAAATATAAAGCATTTTATCCAATCAACAAATATAAAAACAGAGAAAAAAGTATTACTTTTGTAATTCTAATTTTTTATCAAACAAAATTCAAATTAAAAGAAATGAAAGTATTAAAATTCGGTGGAACATCCGTAGGTTCAGCTGTTCGTATGAAAGATGTTGCTAAACTAATTTGCGATGGTAATCAAAAAATTGTTGTTCTTTCTGCTATGTCAGGAACTACAAATAGTTTAGTTGAAATTTCAGATTATTTTTATAAAAGCAATACATCGGGCGCTTTGGAACGTATAAATGTTTTAGAACAAAAGTACAACGAGGTGATTGAAGATTTGTATTCAAAAATTGAATATAAAACCGAAGCTATAAAAATAATAAAAACAAATTTTGAATATCTTCGATCTTTTTCAAAGGCAGTTTTTACTCTTTTTGAAGAAAAAGCGATTCTTGCACAAGGCGAACTGCTTTCAACAGCTATGTTTGAACTTTACTTAAAAGAAATTGGTGAAAATTGCGCCCTTTTACCTGCTCTTGATTATATGCGTATTGACAAAAATGCAGAGCCTGATACAGCTTTTATTGCTGAAAATTTAGACAAAGTATTAAATTCAATTCCTGATAAAATGATTTATATCACTCAGGGTTATATTTGCCGTAATTTCTATGGCGAAATTGATAATTTACAACGTGGTGGTAGCGATTATAGTGCTTCGCTTATTGGTGCCGCAATTAAAGCTTCGGAAATACAAATCTGGACTGATATAGATGGTATGCACAATAATGATCCTCGTTTTGTAGAGGGTACTAAACCTGTTCCTTATTTACATTTCGAAGAAGCAGCCGAATTGGCATATTTTGGAGCCAAAATTCTACATCCTACTTGTATTTTGCCTGCAAAGTTAAATAATATTCCTGTACGATTACTGAATACCATGGAGCCTGATGCTCCCGGAACATTGATTTCAATGCAAAGTAAAAAAGGTACAATTCAAGCCGTTGCAGCTAAAGATGGTATTACAGCCATAAAAATTAAGTCGGGCAGAATGTTATTGGCGCATGGTTTCTTGCGCAAAGTATTCGAAATTTTCGAATCACATCATACTTCAATCGATATGATTACAACTTCGGAAGTTGGGGTTTCAGTTACTATTGATAATACAAAACGTTTGGATGAAATTGTAAATAGTTTGAAAAAACTTGGAACAGTAACAGTCGAAAGTGATATGGTGATAGTATGTGTTGTAGGAGATTTACCAACAGAAAATGTTGGTTTCCAGGCTAAAGCTGTTCATGCTTTGAAAGAAATACCTTTACGCATGATATCGTATGGTGGTAGCAATTATAATGTGTCATTTTTAATTAATGCCGAAGATAAGAAAAAAGCATTGAATGCACTTAGTCAGGGATTGTTTAGTTAATACATTTCGCTTGACGATTCACGTTGCTGACTATTGATTTTATTTTTAAGTAAATATTCAGCTATACAAACAAATAAAATTATTTTAATAATGATAAAAGCAAATTATCCTACAGATAAATTTAAAGACATACAAACACCGTTTTATTATTACGATTTAGAAACATTGCGTTCTACTCTTTCTGAAATTAAAACGCAAATTGAAAACACTAGTTTTGAAGTGCATTATGCTATGAAAGCTAATGTGAATACAAGTGTTTTGAATGAAATTAAAATTGCCGGTTTAGGAGCCGATTGTGTAAGTGGTGGCGAAGTTCAAGCTGCATTGGATGCGGGAATTGCACCTTCAAAAATTGTGTTTGCCGGAGTTGGAAAATCCGATTGGGAAATTAATTTAGGTCTCGATAACGATATTTTCTGTTTTAATGTAGAGTCAATTCCTGAATTGGAAGTGATGAACGAATTGGCTATTGCCAAGAATAAAACAGCCAATGTTGCCTTGCGCATTAATCCCAATGTGAGTGCTCATACGCATCATTATATCACCACTGGTTTAAGTGAAAATAAATTTGGAATTAACCTTTCAGATTTAGATAAAGTAACTGATTTAGTGCTTAAATTGTCGAATATTAATCTTCTGGGTATTCATTTTCATATTGGATCTCAAATAACAGACATGACTTCATTTCAGGATTTGTGCCTGAAAATTAATGAAATTCAAGCGCATTTCGATGCAAGAAATATCACTTTGAAACACATTAATGTTGGGGGTGGATTAGGTATTAGCTACGAGCATCCAAATCATTTTCCAATACCCGATTTTGAAGCTTATTTTAAAGTTTTCAGAAAACATTTACAGTTAAAACCTTCACAAACCCTACATTTCGAACTGGGACGTGCTGTTGTGGCTCAATGTGGAAGTTTGATTTCCAGGGTTTTATATGTTAAAGAAGGCACTTCAAAAAAGTTTGCAATTCTTGATGCAGGTTTTACAGAATTGATTCGCCCTGCCTTATATCAGGCTTATCATCGTATCGAAAATTTAAGTTCTGAATTGCCCGAGGAAGAATATGATGTGGTAGGACCAATTTGTGAATCATCGGATACTTTTGCTAAGGAGTATTTTATGAATGGAACAAAACGAGGTGATATTATTGCTTTACGCTCGGCAGGTGCCTATGGTGAAATTATGGCTTCGCAATATAATTTAAGAAAATTGCCTAAAGCTTATACTTCTGACGATTTGAAATAACTTATTCAAGATAAGATAATTTAAATATAAAAAACGCACATTGAAAAGTCAATGTGCGTTTTTTTGAATATTTTATTGTGCTAAATTGTAGTTAATCAAAGGGTTTGCATACATTTCTAATAATTTTTTCATCAAAAAGTTTTCATCTGGTTCAGGTAAATCAATTTTCTGGATTTGTTTTTCGAGATATTTCTCAAAATCCAATTTTTCCATTATTGTGTAATCTTTCTCGTATTGATTTGATTTATTGATTAAATCGTAAGCAATTTTATTAATGTTATATATCACATAATTGGCATGTATTTTTTTGTCAATCAATTCCGCAATTTTTGTAACTAACTCACTTTTATTTGGGAAAATCAATTCTAAATCAATAATTTCCTGATTAATATCGCCAACTGCAGTATAAACAACTTTACCTTTGTAGCCCAAAACCCCGGTTTGCATATTTGTCAAATCATCCATAGGTGATTTTTTATGTTCCGGATTGTCTCTTTTTTGTTGAAATTCTTTTGCTTTTAGAAAATCGCAGGGGTCGTATTCGTACGAAATGCTTAAAGGACAGATATTTAGCTCTGATATATTCTTTCCAAAACTTTCAGCCCCACTCATATTGAACATTTTCAATAAACTTTCCTGTGTTCTGTCATTTGCATCTTTTGCTCTTCCTTCGCGTTGAGCTATCCAGATTGATTGTTTTTTATCCTGAATTGTGTATCTGATATATGATGATAGTCTTTTGGAACTTTCAAGAACCTGGCGTGGACTTAAACCGCGCTTTACGATAAAACTTTTATTTACTTTCACCAATTCTTCTATCCAGGGAAATACAAGTAAATTGTCTCCAATAGCGATTTCTACTGTGTCAAGCCCTTTTTCAATGAGTTTTGCACATAAAAATGCAGAATCCAAAATTATATCCCGGTGGTTTGAAACATAAAGATATGGTTTTTTCTCATCAAAGTTATTTAATAATTTAAAGTCAATTCCTTTGGTAAGATTGGCTTCTAATCCTTGCAGAAAAGGATAAATAAAGTTTGTTTGAAATTCATAAGTTGATTTGTAGGAAGAGAGTCTTTGTTTTATAGCATCTTTAGGTAAAAGCGGATAAACTGTACTTGTTACCTTTATAAATTGCTTTTCAGAGCACAATCTCTCTAAAGCATCATGTATCTCACTGTCGTTATAACAGCGTATTTCGTCAAATTCTGTAATATCCATATTCGTATATTTGTATGTTTGTATGTGTTTGTTAATAAATACTGACTTTTAAAATTATCAGTATTTTGCTTTAGAAAATAAAGCTGAGATATATGAAAATTACAGGAGCTGCAAGTAGCATACTGTCGAAACGATCAAGAAAACCACCATGTCCGGGTATGGCATTGCCTGAATCTTTAACTTGCAGTGTTCTTTTTAGAAGCGACTCATTTAAATCGCCAAAGGTGCCGAAAACTACAATGATTTCCGAAAATATTAGCCATTGTATAAGCGTAATTTCAGGAATTATCAATGAGAATACATATCCTGAGACTAAGGCTGCAAGTGCACCTCCAAAAAAGCCTTCCCATGATTTCTTAGGGGAAATTCTTTCAAATAATCGATGTTTTCCTAATGTAATTCCAAATAAATATGCTCCTGTGTCGTTAACCCAAATTGTGATAAAAACAGCCAACAATATTAATGGTTTGTAAGAGTTGTCATCTATAAATGAAATAAAATTAAGTAATGAAAATGGAAGTGCAATGATAACTTGTCCTAAAATAAAATAAGCCCAATTGTGAATTGGATTTTTTTTCTTTAAATATAATTCTGACAATAAGGCAATTACAACATAAAGTCCATAAATTGAAAAAATTGGATATGTTATAGTATTTGAAGCATGAAGGTATGACGTAATGAAAAGTAAAACGCCCCCAATAGCCCCAAGCCATGAATTTGTATTGACATCAGTTTGACGATTGGTAATAATGTGAAACTCTCTTACCGACAAAGCTGCGACAATTGCAAATACTCCAGCAAATAACTTTGAATCAATTAATATCGACCCTATAATGATAGCAACGAATAAAGCTCCACTTAAAGTTCTTTTTATAAAGTTATTCATGTGTATATTGCTAGTTTTTCTTAGTAATTTTGAAATTATTTACAAAGATAGAAAAACTTTAATTATTTGAAAGAAAAACAATCAATTCTTTTGGTCCATGTGCGCCAAGTACTAAAGTTTTTTCAATATCAGCTGTTCTGCTTGGACCTGTTATGGTTGTTATCATGGATGGTAGTGAATTTTTGTATTTGTTTTTTATGGCTAGAAATGCATCTTCGGGGTAGTTTAAAATCTGAGAAGATGTTGATATAACTATATGTATTGGAGGAAAAACATTCATTTTACGACCTGAATAGCCATCTGAACTAATAATTATACTGCCAGTTCGCGCTATTAAGTATTCGCAACTTGTAATGCCAACTTCCATTTTTTCAAAGTCGGCATCTTGATTTGTATATGGGATATTGTGTTTTGTTAGTAATTCAATAATTTTGTTGTCTTTGCAAAATATACTGGTAATTTTTTTCGATTCAATTATTGATTTTAGTTGTTCAACTAATTCAATATCATTGTTATACAAAATACATTGACCACTTATTGCCTCTAATTCAGATTTGAAACAATTAATTTTATCGGGTAAAATTGCTTTGTAAATCTCCTCATTGTTGAAATTATTTACAACAGTTGCAGCAGTTCGTATTTGACGAACTGCTGCAATTCTACTTAATATTTCTTGTTTTGATTTCTCAGACATGAGTTTTAAAAATTCACTTTTTGTTTATCATCAGAAATAGCTTTTGTATCTTCCTTTGATTCTATTTCAGGAATATCATCAAGTATATCATTTCCACCATTTTGAGCCATTAGTTCATCCTGGCGTGAAGTCCATTGGCGTTTTCCAAATATCTTTTCTAAATCTTCGGCAAAAATTACCTCTTTTTCAATAAGCATTTCAGCCAATTTATTATGACCTTCGGCATTATCTTTCAAAATCTGTTTGGCTCTTTTATATTCAAATGCTACTATATCTTTTGCTTCTTCATCAATTAATTCAGCAGTTTTTTCGCTGTATGGTTTCGTAAATCCATAGTCAGAATTACCTGTAGAGTCATAATAACTCATGTTTGGCAATTTTTCACTCATTCCGAAATAAGCTACCATGGCATAGGCTCTTTTTGTAACACGTTCTAAGTCATTGATTGCTCCGGTTGATATTTGATTTAAGAAAATTTCCTCTGCGGCTCTTCCCCCTAATGTTGAACACATTTCATCCTGAATATGATCTCTGTTAGTTAATTGTCTTTCTTCCGGTAAATACCAAGCTGCTCCTAATGCCTCACCTCTTGGTACGATGGTTACTTTTACCAATGGGTTAGCATGTTCTAGCATCCAACTTATGGTAGCATGACCGGCTTCGTGGTACGCAATTGATTTTTTCTCAGCTACGGTTGTAATTTTTGTTTTCTTTTCCAATCCGCCAACTATTCTATCCACTGCATCAAGAAAATCTTGTTTATCAACAAATGATTTATTTTTACGCGCTGCAATTAATGCCGATTCGTTACAAACATTGGCAATATCAGCACCCGAAAAACCCGGTGTCTGTTTTGCTAAAAAGTTCACATCTACGGTCTCGTTTATTTTTATTGGACGTAAATGTACATTAAAAATTTGTTTTCGTTCATGTACATCTGGTAGATCAACATGAATTTGACGGTCGAAACGCCCAGCACGTAATAAGGCTTTATCTAAAATATCTGCGCGGTTTGTTGCCGCGAGTATAATTACACCACTATTAGTACCAAATCCATCCATTTCTGTAAGAAGTTGATTCAAGGTATTTTCCCGTTCGTCGTTACTGCCCATATTTGGATTTTTCCCCCTGGCTCTACCAATGGCATCTATTTCATCAATAAATATGATACATGGGGACTTTTCTTTAGCCTGACGGAAAAGATCACGCACACGTGAAGCTCCAACACCAACAAACATTTCTACAAAATCGGAACCTGACATTGAAAAGAACGGAACATCAGCTTCTCCGGCTACAGCTTTGGCCAATAACGTTTTACCTGTTCCCGGAGGGCCAACCAACAATGCACCTTTTGGAATTTTTCCTCCTAATTCGGTATATTTCGATGGATTTTTAAGGAACGCAACAATTTCTTCAATTTCTTGTTTTGCACCTGAAAGTCCGGCTACATCTTTAAATGTAGTTTTGTTTTCGGTATTTCCTTTGTCAAAAAGTTGAGCTTTCGATTTGCCTACACTGAATATACCACCTGAGCCACCACCCATTTGTCCACTCATTCGTCTGTTCATAAAAACAAAAAAGAGTATGAGTAGTAAAAATGGCAATATGCTATAAAGAAACACTTCTATATAGTCTCTACTAACTTTGTAATCAACTACACCTGTATATAATTTATCTTCTTTTGCTTTGTTGATGAATTTTGAAAATTCCTCAACCGAAGGAATTCTAACACTGATCATTCTGTCTTTTTCGTATATGTCGGTTTTATTTCCATATACTTTTTTCATTATTTCAGTATCCTTTTTTATTTGTGCTTCTATGCTGTTTTTAGTCGAAAAAACATTTATTTTTTCAATTACACCTTGTTTAACATATTCTTCGAAAGTTGAATAAGGAACTTCTTTTGTAGGTACAGTGTCATTGAAAAAATAAGACCCAACAAGAACAAGAATTATGATACCATAAATCCATGAAATGTTGAATTTGGGAGATTTCCCGGTTGCTTTGTTTGCGTTATTTGCAGGTTTATTTTCCATTCAATTTTTAAATATATTATTTCTTTGTGTTTTTTGAAATTTATAATAAGTCTTTTATTCGTTTTAAATCAGCATCTTCCCATAAATGTTCTAAATCATAAAATGATCTAACATGTCGTTGAAATGTATGTACAATAATTTGTCCGTAATCCATAGCTATCCATTCATTATTTTCAAATCCATCGGTTGCATAAGGTTTTACATTTATTTGTTCATGTACATATTCTTTAATCGAAGTTGCTACAGCATTTACATGAACCGACGAATCTCCTTCGCAAATTACAAAATAGTTACAGGGTGAATCTTTTAATTTTGTAAGATTGACTATAACTATTTGTTTTCCTTTTCTTTCTTGTATTCCTTCAACAATTTTATTTACAATTTGTTCGTTTTCGTTCATTCTTATTTATGGTTCTTTGTTTATAAGTTATGCAAATTATGTGCTTATTTTTTACCTATTAAAAAAACAATTTTTGATACTTAAAGTTTAGCAACTCGTATTATAAATTCTAAATTATCTTTTAAAATAATTTTAATCGTTATTTGTTTCAATTTTTTTTTCAGTAGTAATACACTAATTAATTATTACTTATATTATTATAGAGCATTAATTTAATCAAATTATGTACCGTAATGTTTTGCATTCATTTTATGCTGTTTTATATGCCATTATGGCATAAGATTAAAAAAACCGATACAATTCAATTGTATCGGTTTTCCTCTTCTAAACTATAAAAAAAATTACTTAACAATTGAAATAAAAGTTTCGTCTGTAAAGAATTTTGCAAATTCGATGTCTTTTAATGCTTTTGTAGCATATGATCTATCTAATCTTACTGCACTGCGTAAACTACTATAAACAGTCTCACGGTCGTTTGTGCGTGCGCCAATCACAGCTCCTAAATAAGATGTAAGTGCATCCGGTTTTGAAACCATAGATAGTGTGTTGCGAGCACCATTGTAATCGGTGCTTAAAATTTGAACTAAAGCTGCATTGTTGGTCGCAGTTGAGCCAAATGAAGTTTTTGCTTTTGGATATTCACCATTAATAATATAAACTGTTCCAAGTGCATTTTTTAAATTTCCACTTGTACCGGCAGCTTTTCCAAATTGTTCTTCTGCTTTTGATACATTATTGTTAGCTAAAGATAATATTCCTGCATTATAATTTACATCGGCATTTGTTGATTTTAATTCCAAAGCTTTGTTGAAATTTTTTGAAGCTTCAGCTAAATTACCTTGTTGATATTGTACAACTCCTAAGTTGTTGAAAGCACGTGGACAACTGCTGTAATTTACAGTTGCTTTTTGATAAATTGAAGCTTTTTCAGCTAAATTTTCGGTTAAAGTTGCTGCATAAAGCAATTCTTCTAATGATAATTTTGAAGCATCGTTTTGAGCAAGATTTAAAATATCCACATCTGATTTTCCTGTAACATCAACAGTTAATTTTAAACGTGAACGACGTAATTGTGGTAATATTTCATCTGCAATACCTTTAAAGGCAACTGATAAGTTTTTAATTTCACGTTCGCGTTGTTCCGGGTCGGTGTACATTGATAAAACTCTCAAAATTACTTGTTTATCTTGTATGTTTGAACTTTCCATTAATTTTTGGAAACCATCCCAATCTTCAGCAGTAAATTTTGAATCAACTGTAACTGACGATTTTACTTTCTTCAATTCTTTGTTAATAAAATCAGTAGTAACTTTTTGACGCTTTTCGGCCAAATTAGTATTTAATTCTAATTCACCATCTGGTGAAGCATAACCTGCAATTTCGAAGTTTGATACTTCTTTATTTTCAGCATTATTTGCTTCAACAATTTTTTTAGTTAAAGCTAATATGTCTCCTGATTTGGTTTCTGATTTTCTTAATTGCGATTGTTGAATCAAAAACTTAATGTCAGCTTCCTGAAGTTCCTGTATTACGCGTTGAAATTTATCCGCAATAATAACCGGGCCATTTTCAGTAGATCCCAAAAAGTTTTTAGAAACTAATTCTGAAGTTGCAATAATTCCGTCTGCAACTTTTACACTAGGTATTGTATATGTTTTCTTTTTTGTTTGTACGCTAAATTCTAAATACAGTTCTGATACTGCCATCTCAGGCACATAATTAAACGTTGCGTTCATGCTGTAAGAACCACCTGCTTTGTACGAAATAGATTTATCGTTTCCAACAACTTTTTCACCCTGGAAAACAACTGGAGTACCTTTAACTTCAGTGCCATTAAATTTTAAAACAGGTGTTACTGTTACTGTCGCTCTTTTTGCAAAGTATTTTACAGGGAAAGTACCGGTAATTGTTGCGTTTACCTTTCCGGCTTTTACTTCTAAAGGATTTGGACTACATTTAAACAAACTTGGATCTAATGGACCCATGTCTTTGCAAGAACTTAGAACGAGTGCAAAAACTAATGATAACGAGAGTAATAAATGGTTCTTCATAAATCTTTTTTTTGATTTAATTTAATTTGAGATTATATTTTATTGAAATTTTGTGTACAAATATACATGTTTATAAGTAATTTTGAGTTACTTTGTGTGTGATTTTTCACATTTTTTCTATTTTAAAATTCTTATTTTATTTAAATTCTGCTGATTTCACTTATAAACTAAACAATGATTTCAATAATGCAAAAAATACAGTATTTTTTTTCTGCTTTTATATTTAATTTATTATGTATTAAATACCTATCAATAAGGAAGCTTGTTAATTTATTAATGCTTCGAATGTCTTATTATTTTTCTTTTAGAATTTATTCATTCAATAAAAAATTACATCCATATTTTATTTCCATAGAACCCGCTAATTACTGTCAACTGCAATGCCCTGAATGTCCTGTTGGGTTAAGGTTTTTTTCTCAGGAAAAGCATGAATTAATTAATGAAAATATTGCAACTCAAGTTATTGATCAAATAAAGGATAATTTAATACACATAATTTTTTATTTTCAAGGAGAACCGCTTTTAAACAAAGATTTGTGTGCCTATATAAGATATGCGCATGATGCTAATATTTTCACTTCAACTTCTACAAATGCTCAGGCATTAAATTATTTAACTGCCAAAAATATTGTTGAATCCGGGTTGGATAAAATTATTATTTCTATTGATGGAACAACTCAAGAAGTTTACGAGCAATATAGAATAGGAGGGAAGCTTTCAAAAGCAATTGAAGGTATAAAATTTATCCAGGAATGGAAGTTGAAATTAAAATCTAGAACACCCTTTATTGAAATTCAATTTATTGTATTCAAAACAAACGAACATCAGCTTTCAGAAATATATAAAATTGCAAAAGATTTGAAAGTTAATAATATAACTCTTAAAACTGCTCAACTTTACAATTTTGAAAATGGAAATAGCATGCTAACTTCCTTAAAAAAATATGCAAGGTATAAAAAACAAAAAAATGGACAATATGCAATAAAAAGCAAGTTGCCTAATCATTGCTGGCGAATGTGGAGTGGTGGAGTTATAAATACTAAAGGAGAACTATTACCATGTTGTTTTGATAAAAATTCAAGTAATAATTTTGGAAATATTAGTTCTTCCTCTTTTATGACAATTTGGCACAATGATAAATCTAAAATTTTTAGAAACAAGTTGCTTGCAGACAGAAAACAATTTGATATGTGTAAAAATTGCACAAGTGTTTAAATGAAATTTTATTCGCATGTGTTTTTAACAGATAATTGTTTTAATTTTGTGCAAATTTTAAATGCAGACATTTTAAAAAAAATACATTACTTAAATATGGCAAAAGAATTTAAATTTCAGGAAATTTTTCCTCTTGGAAAAGATAAAACTGCTTATTATCTGTTGACAAAAGAGCATGTTTCATTATCAACTTTAGATGGTCAGGAAATACTAAAAATTGAACCAGAAGGTATTACAAAATTAGCACGTGCAGCTATGCGCGATTGTGCATTTTTATTGCGCCCTGCTCATCAACAGCAGGTTGCCGATATTTTATCGGACCCTGATGCTAGTGAAAATGACAAATATGTTGCATTAACCATGCTTCGAAATGCTGAAATTGCAGCTAAAGGAGTTTTGCCTTTTTGTCAGGATACCGGTACTGCAACAGTATATGCTAAGAAAGGTAATAATGTTTGGACTGATGGATCAGATGAAGAGGCTTTATCAAAAGGTATTTATCAAACATATACCGAAGAAAACTTGCGTTATTCACAAAACGCGGCTCTCAATATGTATGATGAGGTAAATACAGGAACTAATCTTCCGGCACAAATAGATTTGATGGCCAGTCACGGAAATGAATATAAATTTTTGTTTATTGCCAAAGGTGGTGGATCTGCTAACAAATCGTATTTATTTCAAGAAACAAAAGCTTTGTTAAATCCAGCTTCGTTGGAAAAGTTTTTAACCGAGAAGATGAAAACTTTGGGAACTGCGGCATGTCCTCCTTACCACATCGCTTTCGTAATTGGAGGAACTTCGGCAGATGCTTGTATGAAAACAGTTAAATTAGCTTCAACAAAGTATTACGATGAACTTCCAACAGTTGGGAATGAATTAGGTCAAGCTTTTAGGGATGTTGAAATGGAGCAAAAGATTCTTAAGCAAGCACAAGCTTCGGGTTTAGGAGCTCAATTCGGTGGGAAATATTTTGCACACGATATTCGCATCGTTCGTCTGTCAAGGCATGGTGCTTCTTGCTTTGTTGGTATGGCAGTGTCATGTTCGGCCGATAGAAATATAAAAGCCAAGATTAATAAAGATGGTATTTGGGTTGAACACATGGAAGATAACCCGGGACGTTTGATACCAGAAGAATTACGTAACCAAGGCGAAGGAGATGCTGTGAAAATTGATTTAAATATGCCTATGGCCGATATTTTAGCAATTTTGTCAAAATATCCTGTTGCTACCCGCTTGTCGTTAAACGGAACAATTGT